>DATNPI010000672.1:0-1870 GCA_036703325.1 Coleofasciculaceae cyanobacterium | reverse complement strand
GATGGTCAACCCCTTCTCCTAATAGCTGGGTAGATGAGGCAAAACTCAAAGAAACTCACCCATCCTTCAAGAAGGTTTTTGATGCTGATGGTGTAGGAGAATTACCACTATTCAATCTGGCTATTGATATCTGTCATTTTGGAGCCAAGATTGATGAACCCTTGCAACGTGCATTGCGAGACTGGTCACTGAAAAGCAGCGAAGTATATGCTCTCCTCGAAAATTACGCACGGAACGCACGAGAGAAGAAAACTATCAAATCACAAAAGTGGGTAAATGGTGTCAGATATGAGGGAGTCAAAGGCGGTTATCGAATTGTAACGGATTCGTAACAAAAAAAGTGCCAAGAGTAGAGCGACAAGCCGAAACAGGGGACTTTCAAGCCTTGCCTAATCAACCCCCTGGTAATGGTCATAAAATCAGTGATTGGGAAAAATTCCGTGAGTTCGCCCAAGTTCATGGGGATAAGACCCAAGTCGAGATGGCAAAACTTTGGGAGGAGCCGATCAGCGATAGCGAAGCGCTGCTGCGAAGCGCAGATCGCACTATCTCACGAGCTCTCAAGAAAATTGGTTTTACTCGAAAAAAAAGACCTATGGCTACCAGGAACGGGATGAAGCTAAACGGCAGGCGTTCGTAGAGCAGTTGTCCACCCTATCTTCATCCCAGATTGTGTACGTTGATGAGTCGGGAATGGATAATCGAGATCAGTATGCCTATGGTTGGAATGAGAAAGGGCAGCGCTTCCATGCACTCAAGTCAGGACGACGTGAGGGTCGGGTGAACATGATTGCGGCACTGTGTAACCACAAGCTAATAGCTCTCTTTACTGTGGAAGGCGCGTGCAATCGGATGGTCTTTGAGACCTGGCTGGAAAGTTGTTTACTTCCAACACTCGAAGTTGGACAGGTTGTGGTGATGGATAATGCTACGTTTCACAAGGGTGGGCGTATTGAGCAACTGATTGAGGATGCGGGCTGTAAACTGCTGTACTTACCACCCTATTCTCCAGACCTCAACAAGATTGAGCAATGCTGGTCTTGGTTGAAGAGTCGAATCCGCAAACAACTGGAGCAGTTTGATTGTTTCCGAGATGCCATTGAAAATGTCTTGGGCTTTGTGTCCTAACCGCCTTGGCGGTTGCTATAACCCTCTTCTGTCACTCTCCGTTTTTTCCTATTATTAGTATTTTCTACAAAGGAGGTATATTAAGCAATACAGCGTTTGCCCATCGAATTTTGGCAATTTTCCTACTCTGATCAATTTCTATGAAGGAAAAAGTCTGCAATCGCCTACCATAGGTTAATTCTAGGATTGAGCAATGGCAAAAGTTTTCGGAGAGTGACAGAAGAGGGATAACGCTCTTCCATCACTCTCTCCAGAGTATATTCTGAAACCCTTACAGCGAAAGGCTTTACGCAAGAATCAATGTTTCAGGCTTTGTGTGAGAAATTAAAGTCCAAATCCCTAACGGTGTCTGGGTTTTAGATTTTGGCTTTGATTTTTCTCTCAGCAAAGTGATGGAAGAGCGATAAGCAATGCACTGTGGTTCCAGCGGTAGCATCATTAGACCTCTTGCAAAAGTCGATTTTAGCCCCCCAGCTCCTCACTAAAGCTCCGACCAATTTGGGGAGGGAGAATACATTCCCAAGTCTCGCAGAATTGGGGAGCCAGCGCGGTCTTGAGGTCTCCCCAAGTAGAGCAACTGGCGTGGATTTAGGGGGCATTCCAGGATTTATGCAAGAGGTCTATTCTTGTGCTGTACCAATTGCTGCACCACCTCCAAGGACTTTGCTAGTTTTGGAGCAAATCTCTCCCCCATCGGTGTCAACTTAAGCCCAGATGCAGCGCCACTGTGACTGTTCAGGGC
>DATNPI010000580.1:0-6406 GCA_036703325.1 Coleofasciculaceae cyanobacterium | reverse complement strand
ACTCAACCCCACGACCACCTAGCCTGGAACAACCGGGGCAATGCGCTAGATGATTTAGGACGAACAGAAGAAGCAATCGCATCTTACGACCAAGCCCTCAAAATTCAACCCGACTACCACCAAGCCTGGTACAACCGGGGCAATGCGCTGGATGATTTAGGACGAACAGAAGAAGCCATAGCCTCTTACGACCAAGCCCTCAAAATTCAACCAGACAAAAACGAAGCCTGGTACAACCGGGGCAATGCGCTGAACAATTTAGGACGAACAGAAGAAGCAATAGCCTCTTACGACCAAGCCCTCAAAATTCAACCAGACGACCACGAAGCCTGGTACAACAAAGCTTGCTGTTATGCTTTGCAAGGTAATGTCGAGCAGGCAATTGAAAACCTGCAACAGGCAATTAATCTGAGTCCTGATAAATATCGAGAGATGGCAAAAACTGACTCAGATTTTGACAGCATTCGAGACGATGAGCGATTTCAGGCGTTGATTCAAGAGCCGCTATCAGACGATTAGTTTGACATACGTCAGAGGAGCGATCGCCCTCACACTCAGCAGTATTTTGGCATAGGCGAAGCACTTGAGAGTAGCAACTAAGATTAGAAGCGATCGCGACTATTATCTCTGATGCCGACCTGAAGCGACTTGAATAACTGGAAACTGTCCTACTAAAAAAGTCAGTAATATGACTTTAGCACTAAGTTTTGGCGTCATTACCGGAAACTTAAATAATTTACCATGATTCCGAGTATTTCTACTATTCCGATTCAGCAACTAGCTTCAGGCGATCGCCTCTCCATCCAAGTCTATAAATTCATTGGACATCAACCTGGAAAAAAGGCATACTTACAAGCTAATCTTCATGGCGCTGAAATTGTTGGTAATGCCATCATTCACCAGCTGATTGAGTTTTTAATGACCTTAGATAATAGCCAGCTTGTCGGTGAAATCTGGCTTGTACCTGTTTGTAATCCCTTGAGTACCAATCAGCGAACTCACTACTTTTCCACTGGTCGTTATAACACCTACGATGGCAAAGACTGGAACCGAATATTTTGGGACTATGAAAAGGAGTGTGAGGATTTAGAAGCTTTTGCTAAATCTCAAATTCACCTTGAACCAGCTGATATCCGAAATAATTATCTTGAACGTATCCAAACTTGCTTTAAAAAACAATTAGAAAAAATCCAGTCTCCAAGCAGTTTACCTTTTAATGAGCGTTACCGATATCAACTCCAATCCTTATGCTTAGATGCCAACTATCTCATTGATATCCATAGTTCTAGTAATCAAGCCATTGACTACCTATTTTGCTTCCAAAGTCGAGAAGAAAGTGCTAAAGCTTTTTTGCTTGATTATGGAATTTTAATGAATGAATATGATGGGAATACCTTTGACGAAGCATTTATGAAGCCTTGGTTAGCTTTAGAGAAAAAATTGGCAGAGTTCGGAAAAGAAATTCAGTTTGATATTGATTCCTGGACTCTAGAGTTTGGTGCTGGAATGCAGATGAATCCAGAATCCGTGAGAAAAGGTGTACTTGGTATCAAAAACTATCTAGCGCAAAAAGAAGTTTTGAAAATTCCAGATTTTCCTTTAGTAGGTACAGTAGAGCACACCATAAATTTCACTATCAAAAGTCAAGTTAAAAAATACTATGCTCCTGCTGGTGGAATGATTCAATCAAGGGTTCAGTTGGGGAGTTCAATCAAGACTGGGCAGCTACTGTACCAATTACTTATTTTTAATAAAAACGGCGAGTTACCGATATTAATTGATATCTGTGCTGAGGCAGATGGCTTGGTTTATGATGTTTCGACTAATCAGGCTGTAAATGAAGGAGACTATGTTTTATCGGTATTTTAGCTTAGACCTGTTGCAATCCCAATTCACCAAATTCTTGCTGGGTGAGGGATACCGCATTGCCCATTGGTGTCAACTTAACTTTAGCTGGGCGGTTGAAACCGCAGCTATACAACCAAAACCCGCCGACGCGGGTTCGGTGAAACATTGATTTTCCGTTAGTCCGCGCAGGCGGACTTGGTTTTTATAGCCGCGAATTCTATTCGCCAGGGCTTAAGTTGACACGCATGGGCATTGCCGTGCCCCTACACCCAGAGAAATAACTGCAACTAAGGAAGAAAATGTCTAAAAAGCCCGATGTTTCTCTGTGTTGTCATCTAGCTAACTTTTTGATGGCTTATCAAAGCTTTCGCTAGCTGACCGGGAACGGGCGATCGCACTGCTCCCTTTCCTCCCTGAACCTGCTTCAGGAGTCCAAAAGCTTCTAGGGGAGAACTGATGAGGTATTTAGCTTTGAAAAAAAAGGGCTGGACGCGATCGCTTGTGGTGGGTGCTGGTTCCCAAACCGTAAGCATATAGCCACCGCCTGTTGGCTCTATTAAGTAATTAATCATGGTAAAAGCGGACCTTTAAGTAGATGCTGAGGCGATTATCTTACAAGAGCTGAAAAAAATCATCGCCCGTTTAGGTTAGTTTTCCAGGTGGCACACAAAAAAAACCTCGCCACAGATAGCGAGGTGTAAGCAAGTTGTCTAGTACTGTCTGCACATATCTCTTGAGCCACTGCCACTTATGCAGGCAATTATTGACAAAAGAAGTATGTAGAAGTGTGAAGTATTAAAGATGAGAAGCACACAAAATTTTAGGTAAAAGCCGGACTATATCCTGCTCCGAAGACACCCCTTGTAGTCGAAAAATAAAAATTGGTTTCAATATTCAAGCCCTGCTCGTTGTAGATAAGGTACTTTAATACTTCATCCTTCATACTTCAGCCTTCAGTTGACTCTGTAAGCAAGCAATGTGCTACCTCAACGACTTTGTGCGATCGCACCATGCTATGCAAGCGCTAACACAGTAGATTGAAGGAGGAGGATATCTTGGAGCCACCGGCAAACCATGGAAGACGGCGACAAAATAGATTTAGCCTTAGACAGCGACCAGGGAGACATCCCCGAGTGGTCGATGATTCCCCAAGCCCCAGAGGGATTTAAATCGGGCTTTATCGGCATCATCGGTCGTCCAAATGTTGGCAAGTCTACATTGATGAATCAGTTGGTAGGGCAAAAAATTGCCATCACCTCACCAGTAGCGCAGACGACGCGCAACCGACTGCGAGGCATCCTGACGACACCGGCAGCCCAGCTGATTTTTGTTGATACGCCGGGGATTCACAAACCGCATCACCAACTGGGTAAGGTGTTAGTGCAAAATGCCCAAATTGCGATCGAGTCAGTGGATGTGGTGCTGTTTGTGGTGGATGGTTCGGTGGAGGCGGGAGGAGGCGATCGCTTTATCGCTGAACTCCTGACACATACCCAGACACCAGTGATTCTGGGCATCAACAAATCTGATCTACAACCCTCCCTCGATAAGGGGGAGTTGCTGGATGAAAGTTACGCTCAACTTGCTGCACCGCACAACTGGCAGATAGGAAAATTCTCCGCCCTTACTGGTGACGGACAAGAAGCATTGCAGCAACTGTTAATTGACCAACTTGAACCAGGGCCGTACTACTATCCCCCCGACTTAGTGACTGACCAGCCGGAACGTTTCATCATGGGGGAACTGATTCGGGAGCAAATTTTGCTGCTGACTCGTGAGGAAGTGCCCCACTCGGTAGCAATCACGATTGATGTGGTTGAAGAGGAACCGAAGATTACCCGTGTTCTCGCCACCATCCACGTTGAGCGGGACTCCCAAAAAGGAATTGTTATTGGTAAAGGGGGCAGTATGCTCAAAAGCATCGGCAGTGCTGCCCGTGAACAAATGCAAAAGTTAATCGCTGGCAAGGTTTACCTAGAACTATTTGTCAAAGTGCAGCCTAAATGGCGGCAATCTCGCCTCCGGTTGGCAGAGCTAGGTTATCGGGTAGAACAATAAAAGGTTCAAAATGTGACCGAACTATGCAATCTAGAGGCACAAGAGTTTAGCGCCTCATTTTTTCCCTTGCCTGCTGACGTAGGTTAATGACGGCTTGGTTGTCAGGCTGGATTTGGAGTGCCTTATCCATAGAGGCGATCGCCTGCTTCGGGCGTCCGAGTTCCCAGAGGGCTGCCCCCCGGTTGGCCCAGGCATCTGCCAAATTTGGATTGAGGGCAGTTGCCTTGTCAAATGCGTCAACGGCGTCCGAGAAGCGACCTAGTCCTACAAGTGTCACTCCCTTGTTATTCCAAGCTTCGGCAAAATCTGGCTTGAGGGCAGTCGCTTGGTCGTAGAGTTTTAGGGCTTCCACGGGGTTCTGCTGTTGAAGGGCGGCACCTTTGCTCCACAAGGCTTCGGGGTAATTGGGATTGATGGCAATTGCTGCATCGCAGGCAGCGATTCCCTCTGTAGCACGCCCTAGGGAGTTTAGGCTGTAGCATTTACCCCAATGGGCTTGTGCAACATTCGAGTTAGCTGCAATAACCTGGTCGTAGGCAGCGATCGCCTTCTGATACTGTCCTGATTCCCGCAGGCGATCGGCTTGACTCATAAGTTCTGCCACCGGCGGCTCTTTACGAGGTGGTGGGGATTTAACAGCAGCTGGCACTGGAGCAGGGGACGGTTGGGTTGCCGCCGGGGAACTAACAGGGGAAGGTGACGCAGACTTCTGAGCAGGGCTTGCTGTGGGACTTGCTGCTGGTGAACTGTTTGGGGAAGGAGAAGTCGGCTTCTCGTCGCTAGGGCTTGCTATCGGACTGGCGGCGGCTGAACTGTTTGGAGAAGGAGGAGTCGGCTTCTCATCGGTAGAGCTTGCTGTCGGACTGGCGGCGGCTGAACTAGTGGGGGAAGGCGACGCGGGCTTCTCGTCAGGGTTTCCTGTGGGACTTACAGCAGGTACACTGTTGCGATCAGCCGTTTGACTAGTCGGTTGGGGGGATAGAACAGTTTTTGTAAGCCAAAAAGTTGCACCCGCAGCGACCAAGACAGCCGGAACAGGCCAGAGTTTAACCCATCGTCTCTGGTGGCTCAACCTTGGTGTAACGCTTATTGTTGGTGTGCTGCCCGATGAGTGGGAGTGTTGGGGTGTAGCCAATGGTTGCCTTGAACCTGTACTGCCCGCTGAATTCGAGTTCTGAGCTGAGGGTTCTGTTGGCACCCAAGCATTCGTGGACACATCCACCCCATACCCCGACGGTGCGGCTGAATTCGAGTTCTGAGCTGAAGGTTCTGTTGGCACCCAAGCATTCGTGGATACATCCACCCCGTACCCTGACGGTGCCGCTGAATTCGAGTTCTGAGCTGAAGGTTCTGTTGGCACCCAAGCATTCGTGGGCACATCTATCCCATACCCCGACGATTCGGTAGCACTGGAGGGGGATTGCCCTTCCGGCGGTAGCCCTTGCATTCCTTCAGACAACTGCTGGGGAAGTGGCACAGACCCCCTAAGCGCTGTTGGTAAGCTTCGCAGTGCCGCTAAGGCTTCCTTCGCCGTTGGGTAGCGCATACGGAAGTCATAGCGCACCATGCAGTCAAGAATCGCTACTAATTCTGGGCTAACTTGCGTTATGTGCTGATGCCACTCGATTTCGCCTGTTTCAGTGTTTTCATGCAAGCGCCTGGGGTGAATTCCGGTTAACGCATGAATCCCTACGATCCCAGTGGCGTAGATATCGCTGCTAAACCGGGGATTCCCACCTAATTGCTCCTTGGGCGTGTAGCCTTGAGTGCCAATGGAAATTGTCTTCGTCTGTCCTGACTGGCGATTGACCACCTGCGTACTGACTTGCTTCACTGCGCCAAAGTCAATCAATACGATTCTGCCATCCCGTCTGCGGCGGATTAGGTTAGAGGGCTTGATGTCACGGTGGATGACCTGCTGCTGATGGACAAACGCCAGTACGTGTAGAAGGTCTTGCAACAAGGCAATAACCCGAACCTCTGGCCAAGGTTGACCTCTCAGTTCATGCGTTAGTGGCTCCCCTTCGATTAATTCTTGGGCGAGATAAAACTCCTGATTGTCCTCAAAGTGTGCCAGCAGGCGGGGGATCTGGTCGTGGTTGCCCAGTTTGTAGAGTACTTGAGCTTCTATGTCAAAGAGGCGTCTTGCCGTTTGCAGGCTACTAGCGTCACTCACTTGGGGCTTGAGCTGTTTGACTACGCATTGGGGATGACCCGGCAAGTGCAAGTCCTCTGCCATAAAGGTTTGGCCAAACCCGCCTGCCCCTAGTTCGCCAATAATTTTGTAGCGTCCGCCTAAGGGTTTTTCCGGCTTTGTGAGTTTAAATAAGCCTCTCATAATTTAATTTTTTTACTCTAAGTCAGACAAAATCGAGTGAGCAAAGCGTTTGAGAGTTTAAGTTATGTCAGTTAGATATACAGCCGCTTGGATGCTGGAATGTTTAATTCCATAATTTCATGGAAGTCCTTGCCTTCAGTCTAAACTGCATACGCTGAAAGA
>DATNPI010000578.1:0-3195 GCA_036703325.1 Coleofasciculaceae cyanobacterium | reverse complement strand
TTCTGGGAGGGGGTGAATGGTTGTGGTTCTACCTGGGTTGGTAGCCAAGAATTCTTCCTGTCTCCCCTTGTCCCCCTCTCCCTCTCTCCACCAGCAAGTTTCCCAAAACGGCAGGCCAGCAACCGCAGTAGGCTTGACCCCACCAAAGTCTAATGCCGTCTGGTTGACTTCTATCAAAGTGCCGTTGGGTTTGAGCAGCCCTGTAAACTGGAAACTATTGTTAAAAATTGCCCGAAATCGCCTCTCACTCTCCTTGAGGGCAAGTTCCCGCAGTTTGCGATCGTTGATGTCTTCGACCATCGCAACGGTAAACTGAAATTCTCCCTCTGGATTACGAACCGCAGAAACCGTTAGACGTCCCCAAAATAACTGACCATCCTTGCTGATATATCGCTTTTCCATCTGGAAGGAGTCTCGGACGCCATCGATCACCTCTTGAGTGAGTGCGCTATCAGTTGCACGATCGTCTGGGTGGGTAACGTTAACGAAATTCGAGTCACACATTTCGGCTTCGCTGTACCCTAAGAAGGCTATTAGAGTGGGATTGACCGCTATCAACTTTCCATCAGCCCCTGTTAACCCAATGCCGATCGCAGCACCCTCGAAAATTCCCCGGAATCGTGCCTCACTCTCCTTGAGTGCCCCCTCTGCCCGTTTGCGCTTAGTCACATCACGCACGATCCGGATGGCTTCATCCGCACCGCTTTTGACAAACCGCGATTCTTCGCTATGAACCCCATCAGGCATTAGTAATTCATACTCATAAGTTTGGAGTTCCCCGGTTTCTACAGCCGCTTGGAGGTGCTCAAGAATTCCCTGTTTAACATCTTTAGGTAGCGGTATGTCGCGCAAGTTTCTGCCGATATGTGTTTCTGCCAGTGCAAATAAGCAACCCTCTTTTGTCTGGATATCTAAATAGGTTCCATCCACACGTTGGCGGAACATAGTATCAGGAATCGCATCCAGCAAGGCGCGATTCCGCTCTTCCATCTGCTTGCGTTCTGTAATATTACGGAATGTCACCGCCAAGCCATCATCCAACTTGACAGCAGCAATTTGCAGCCAAGTGGGGCGTTTTTCAGATTCGTAATAATGTTCGGTATCCAGTGGCTCTCCTGTTTCAACCACACGGACATACCTTTCAAACAGCCCGATTTCACGATTTGCTGGCATTTTCGCCAGCAGTTGCTTACCAACTAGCTCGCTCTGTGTTCGCCCCAGCATTTTTTCGGCCGCTGGGTTGAGTAGAAGCCATTTAAAATCGATAATATTGCCCTGATTATCCCGGAGCGCCTGGAAAGCGGCAACCCCATCCAGGGAGCTATTCAAAACACCCGATAAGAGTAATTTGGACTGTTGCAGCGCCCCAGCTGCTTTGGTAATCTCGGTAATATCGGTATGGGCACCAATCAGGCGAATAACCTGCCCCGACTCATCTTTCACATGAATAGTGCGTGAAAGGATATTGACAGTGGAGCCATCTTTATGATGGAAGCGTTGCGCCACCTCCAAGCGGGATACAGCGTCTGTACTATAGTCTTCAATGCGTTTTAATGTGGCGATTCTATCTTCAGGAAAGACGAGGTTTTCCCAAGTCGCTAATTCATTGGGTAGTTCCTCATCCAAGTAGCCAAGTATCTCTTTCCAACGGGGGGAAATGTAGAGTTCGCCTGATTCTAGATTCCAGTCCCAGAAGCCGTCGTTGGCTGCCTGAATTACTAATTTCAACCGTTCTTCTATCTTTTGGCGATCGCTGATTTCTTGTTGTAGTTGTTGATTTTGTTCTTCTAGTTGTGTTTGTAGCTTTCTTAGCTTGATTTGATTCTCAATCCGCGCTAAAACTTCTTCCTGCTGAAACGGCTTAGTAATGTAATCTACCGCCCCGGCTCTTAACCCTTTAATCTTATCCATCGACTCAGATAGAGCCGTCATAAACATCACCGGGATATCTTTTGTTTCTGCCGAGGCTTTTAAACGCCGACACGTCTCAAACCCGTCTATCCCTGGCATCATCACATCTAACAGGATGAGGTCTGGCAATACCTTTTGCAGCTTTTTGAGGGCACTCTCACCTGTCTTCGCTACCAAAACTTTAAAGCCTGATTCTTGCAAGAAGCTAAACAGCATCTTGAGATTTGTGGGTTGGTCGTCAACAATTAAGATGATGCTGGGTTTGGCAGTTAACATTTTTATCGAGCAGAAATATAATATTGTTCGACCAGATGCAGAATTTCTTGTTCTTCAAACTCTTGTGCCAGTTGTAGCAGTCTGTCGGCAAAGGCAACATAGTTCGGCGCTAATTGTCTCAGGCGATTGGCTTCTGCCTCAACGCCTGCTATGTCGCCAATTTGGGCAGCTTGATATAAGGTAACAAGTTCAGCGGGAGGTGGGGCAATGATTTCATCAGTCTCTTCGTGGTTGGTTGTCAGTTCATCCAGTAATTCAGTTATCCAAACAACTCCCAAACAGTTCTGGATTTTTTCTAACAACTCTTCTGACTGGATGGGTTTTGGGATGAAATCATTACAGCCAGCTTCCCGGCTTTTTTGCCTATCGATTTCAAACACCGAAGCACTTGAGGCGATGACAAGCGCGTCTTGACAGTCGGGTAAGCGACGGAGGCGTTGCGTCATCTCCAATCCATCCATGACTGGCATCGTCAGGTTGGTAATAATTAAATCAGGTTTCAACTGGGTGGCTTTTTCTATACCCTCTTGTCCATTCGCTGCCTCGATGACTTCAAAGCCAATGGGTTTCAACATCCCAGTGATGACTGAGCGATTGGCAAAAGCGTCATCAATGACTAGAATTTTTCGGGTTTCCCCTTGAAAGCCAACAACCATTTCTCTCGATTTTACCGGAGTTGAATCAATCTCTGTTGAGGCAATCGGCAAATCAACATCAACGCGAAAGATGCTACCTTCCCCGAAAGTACTCTCAACAAAAAGTTCACCGCCCATTAGTGAGACGATGTTCTTAGTAATGGCTAATCCTAAACCAATACCTTCTGCCTTACGGAACCTGTCTCCCGCTTGCTCAAAGGGCAAAAATATTTTTGATAGTTGTTCAGGAGTCATCCCAACGCCAGTATCCTCAATTTGGAAGCGAATCTTTCGATTTTGGATTTTGGATTTTGGATTTTGGATTGAAGCTAAATAATTTTCTACAGTTTCTTCTGGATTGTCTAAGACCTCA
>DATNPI010000589.1:0-4209 GCA_036703325.1 Coleofasciculaceae cyanobacterium | reverse complement strand
GGGGAACTCACTTTCGACTCGATGAAGCTGTAATTCAAACGTTGACAGATATTGGAGAAGTAACTGCACGAATATTGGATTTTAACAACGAAGACCGAATTCTAGAGCGGCAAGCCCTGATAGCAGTTGGCAGGTATCCCTCCGAAGCGGCGCTACGACGCATGACAAAGTAGGCAAGTCTTGTGTTTAAATACTATGAAACTAACTACAGAAGAAATAATTTACCCCTCTTAAGAGGTATGTCAGTTGCCAGAGGAAAAGGATGCCAACCAAGTCCTAGCGTATGTAGATATAGCCTTTCTCGCTTGAATGCGGTACACTCTGACCTCTCTCCAAACCTCTCTCCTACAAGGAGAGAGGCTTTGATTCTTACTCCCCTTCCCTTGTAGGGAAGGGGTTGGGGGTTAGGTTTTTCGCTATGTACTTCACGCAACTGAGAACTGCTATAGATAATCTATGCAAGTTTAACAAGAGAGTCAAAAATGAGTCCTGAAGAAGATAGGCTGATTAATTTAGCAGTAGGCGAAAGCTCCGATCCAGAGATGCTTAGACGCGATGCAGAGTCAAAAACTGGTAGCCGTCCGAACGAAGAAAGCTCCGATCCAGAGATGCTCAGACGTGATACCGACTCAAACACCTTGGGCGACTTTAATTATGAAAATGAAGAAGACAGGGAACAGCCTCCAGAATCGGATTTTGATATTGCCAGCGAAGATAAGCCTGCCGCTCGTCAAATCAACATTGCAAACCGACACGCTGGATAAGCTCACTACCTGTTCAATCTGGTACATTGAGCCGAAAGTTTACTATCTGTAGGTTCCAAAAACCATTATTTTTCGTAAGTCCGCGCAGGCGGACTTGGCTTGTCTAGCCGCGACTTTCACTCGCCACGGCTTAAGTTGACACCAATGCATAGGCGATCGCTTCCCTCTAATTCAACGCACACCGTTGAGACGGAACAAAAGAAACTGTGTCAGCTGAGAATTACTAAAGTTGTCATCACTTACTAAAAGTAAACTCTGAGTACCATCCGGCAGGCGCGGCCCAAGCGCCATTCCCTCCAAGTTATCGAGGTAAATGCCCAGGGTACTCAAATCCAACACTAACTTTTTCTTTACTACACTAATTCTGGAGAGGTCGCCCTTAAGAGTAGGAATACCTGAGGTATCAGTTGCTGCACCCATCGCTAGCTGATAAATCTTTGCCCCAACACCCAACAAACCATAGGTACGCTCCAAGCTTAGGAAGTGACCCCCCGTATCTACCGTTAGTAAGTCAGTCAATCCGTTATTATTAGCGCCCTTGGGAGTAGGGTCAAGTAGGTAGGCATGTTCGGTAACTACCATCGGACGAGCGATGTTTCCAATTAAATACTGCATCAGACGAATCCGAGTTGGTTGCTCTGAATCTGGTGGTAGGCTGTCTTGGAAAAGAGCAGACTCAGTTGCAGTAAACAGGCGAAACGGGTCGCCACTAGCAGCAGCTAAACTTCCTAGTTCAAAAGTTAATGACTCGAACCCTAAATTATTCTGAATGCCACGAGGAGGTTGCTCCTCCTTGGTGCTGTCACTAGGAAGGTAGCGCTCTGGAATTACTAGGCTTTGCTGCTGCTTTCCTGTTTGTAGATCGAACTCCCGGATGAAAGGAGCTATTCCCTGACTGGAAGCGCCTTCACTGGAAATATACACAGTTCTTTTAGGGGACAGAGCAATGCCTTCGGGGTCAAGGCTACCTTTTTCAAAAGTTTTGCCGTTCTCATCAGTGATGAAGGTAACGTCTTCAACGGCTACTTTGTCAATGCCTATCTCCCCTGTCTCAGTGCGCTTGACACTTAGCCCAAGTGTGTAAAACCGGGCTGGGGCGAACTGAGAGCGGTCATCCGAAAGGGCGTAGAATTTATTGCGTTGCCGATCATAGGTCAACGCTGACAACCCCCCAACCGGTGTATCCTTGAACTTCATTTTGGGTAGTTGGTACTCCCCTAAGAAATTGAGGGAAAGGTCGAGAAACGTTCGCTGTTCTGCCGTGCGGGCTTCGGACGGAGTACAGCCAGTCGTCAGGAAACTCAGCAGTGTTACCACCAAAACCAATAACAGGGAAAACAATTTGCGAGATGCCTCTAACCTTAAGCCGTTGCGGTGTACCAACTGAGTCATAAGAATTTGTTTGTGGATCGGGCTGCGGAGTGGAAAACGTGATTTAAGGTGTCTCGAAGGGTCAGCAGAAACTCTGGCTTTAATTTAAGCGTCAATTTGGCTGTGAACAGTATGACTAAAGTGATATTAAATCCTTTACAACTTAAATATATGAGGTGGGGAAAGACCGCATTCTGGACTGCCATGTTTCTGCTGTGTTTCGCTTCTGTAGCTTTGGCAGCAAATCCGAAGCCCAAGCCAGAGGAACCCAAAGTCAACCCACTAGAGATAACGACACCCGATCCATTGTTGCCTAAACTACCGAGCAAGGATAATCCTCTCAGTCCTGAACAACAGTTGAAACTCAAAGGGGAGCTGGATGCATTCAATGCCCAGGCAGCAGCTTTACTTCAGGCAGGTAAGCAAAAAGAGGCTTTTGAAATCTGGTATCGAGAACTGCGTTTGCGGCGGGCGCTAGGGTACGTGGAGGAGGTGAAAGCGCTGGGGCGAGTTGGGGAGATTGCTTGGCAGAGAAATCAAAAGCTTGAGGCTCAAGTGATTACGATGCGTCTGCAAGCGATTCAGAAAG
Organism: Coleofasciculaceae cyanobacterium; assembly: GCA_036703325.1. Lineage (GTDB taxonomy): Bacteria > Cyanobacteriota > Cyanobacteriia > Cyanobacteriales > Coleofasciculaceae > DATNPI01. The sequence goes on along the minus strand of DATNPI010000589.1, from coordinate 1,485 downwards.
AGGCCCAGGATAAGAAGTTGGTTAATCTGGAGCTTTTGCAAGCTTTGGGGCAGGCTTACCAGCAGGTGCGATTGCCTGAACCAGCGACAAAAATTTATGAACAAATTCTGGCTGATGCACGCAAGCGAAGTGATACCGCTACCCTAGATGCAACGCTTAAAACGATCGCACAACTGCAAATGGCTTGGATCGATTACCCGAAGGCAGCCGCAACTTATGAGGAATTGCTAGCTCAAGCAACCGCGCAGGGTGATAGTGTCAGTCAATTCAATTACCTACAACAGCTTGTCTACATCTACGATAAAGCCAAGCAACCAGACAATGCGTTGCGGACGAAGCAACTACTAGCGCAAAGTTACAAACCAGACGATCCTCGGTTTCCGGCTCTAAAAATCGCGATCGCTTCTGACTACGAAGCGTTGAATAAACCGGATGAGGCAAGTAAAAACTACCAGCAAGCCTATGAACTAGCGCGGGTGTCAAAACAGTTTGCCTATGCCAGTGAGGCGTTGCAAAAGCTGGCAGCACTCTACCGTTCTCATAACCAGCCGAAGTCTGCTTTGCAGGTTTATGAGATTCTCCTCAAGACAGAGCAGCAGACCTACAATTATTACGGCTTGATGAGTGCATACGACCAAATGGGTCAGATTCATCTAGAGCAGAAAAATTATCCTCAAGCTTTAGCAGCCTTTCAACAAGGGTTAGCCTTGGCCAAGTCATTGCAGTATCAGGAAACTTATTTTGCTACTCAGATTGATCGAGTGAACAAGCAGAGTTCTCCAGCGAGGAGCGATCAGCAATAGGGGTGCATTGTCACCTAGAAAATTCGGTAATTAGCAGTTAGTTGGTAGGGGCGGGTTTTCCGGTATCTGGGCGGGAAAACCCGAATATTTGTAAACCCGCCCGTCTGAAATGTGACATCTATAAAACCAAATGGTCTGACGTGGTGCGAGTGTATAAGTCCTATGTTTTTTGATGAAATCCCCTTGAGCGTGAATGAGAAAGACACTTATTTTAATCACCCTCAGTCTGGGAGTGACGGCGGTGATATTTCTCTACAGTCTAAAACAGCCATTAAGGGATGGGGATAAGGTGGAGGCATGGCAACAGGTCACCAATCTTTATTTGGAAAAAATCTCTACTCTCGCTTGTCTGCTACTCACCGCACCTCCCAACCTCCCCCAAGATAACTCTTCGCCCACTCTCGACGATAAACGCTTATCTAATGAACCGTTGCAAAAAGTCCCTACGCCAGCGCCAGTAAGACCTTGCCAACCACACAACTTAGGTTTGGATGAGCAGCTTTGGGGAGATTTCGGTCAACCTGGAGATAAAGAGGCGCTATTGAGGTCGATTGATTACAGTTTGCGTTACCTGCAAACTAGCGAAGCGGCAGAGGCTTACCAGGAGTATCCGGTCGATGGGATTACGCGCGATCGCATTTTTCGCAGTCTTTTACGATTCCGCCAGCTGGTGCTTTCATCC
>DATNPI010000575.1:0-10942 GCA_036703325.1 Coleofasciculaceae cyanobacterium | reverse complement strand
CTCCATGAGTTGGCATTTAACCATTGATGATAGTGCGGTGAGGCTCCATACAAGCAAGTAAGGTGTCTTGAGAAGCTGCACAGCTGGAGTTAAAAATAAAGATAGAATTGTTAAATATTTCTTAAGTTTCTTGATAAGCTTGGCGATGCGTCACAATTATCATGGGTAGCAGATTTGGGCTGTAGCCGCAAGCGATCGCTGGAAGTGGCAAATCGTCCTCCCCTTCGGAGGAATACTCACTTCCAATGAAGACTACCCCACACCAGAAAGGGCGTTAGCTAGGGGCAAACGCTGGATTGATAGAGAAAGCGCGTTCAACGCTCTTAATGACTGTCTTTCAGAGTTGTGTGGCAATCGAATCGTCAACCAGCAGGAATACCGCAACTTGATGGAATCTTTCATCGGCATCACCCAGCATTGCTGAAGTAACAAACAGTTTCAATTACCCATCACCCCGCAAGGCTTCTAGCTGCTCAACCTGAACCAGCCATTCCTGCCAACGTTTCGGGAGTTCATCTTGTTCGACAGAATCGAACAGAAAGCCTCTGTAACGCTTGAGGGCGATCGCATGCGCTTCAGGATAATCGGCGCAGCAGTCAAAGATAATCATTGCCAGAAACCCCGATTGGGAAGCAGAAGCTGTGGTAAACAGCACACAAACTGAGGTTACCAGTCCAGCCGTTAGCAAGAATCGCTTACCCCTAGTGCGCAGATGATCGAGCAACTTGGGATTATGAAAACCATCCTGCGTCTGCTTTTCAATCACCATTTCCCCTGGTTGCTCTTGAGCCACACTTAATACAGCCGCCCCCTTCGTTCCCCGTATACAGGGCGCACGTCCCCGCAGGCGATATCGCGGCAACCAATCAGAACCATCGGGATTAAATACCTCCCGTAGATGAACCACCTCGACACCTTCCTGACGGCAAAAGCTGAGGAGCCGGGAAATATTGTCTCGAAACTCTGGAAAAGCTTGCTCTAGTTCCTGATTCCAGAAATCCTCCTGAACATCAATCAAAAGCAGCGCAAATTGTTGCCAGTCGCGATTACCCATCACATCGATTGTAGATTTTGGATTTTAGATTGAATGACACAAATTTATATAAAAGTAAATTTAGAAGTTCTCTTGACTGCGCTAAAGTATTGGGTTAGTTGGTACTAAATGATGGGAATGATGGGAATAGTCGAGATTGCGAAGGCATGATCAACCCGCCAGGGCGCAGCCTCCGTTTATTGCCATCCACACAATTTATTACTAATTAAGTTGAATGAGTATTTATTACCGATTAAGATTTATTACTAATTAAGTTGAATGAGTATTTATTACCGATTAAGTCGTATCGGAGCCGCTGTAACGATGCAATATGGAGTCTCAAGGGTGCTGGTGACAAAAAAGTGGAAATTTTAAGACAAGTTAAAGATAACCATCAGGATCGAACGGGCAACATAGGATGCAAGTTAGAACTGTATTGTTTTTCCCTACCCTCTCTGTTTGTTAATCACAGTGTGCTAGTTGCTCTCTCGTGCCGCCAGTGATGGTGCTGCATCAGAAATTAAAATGGCTAGTTCTTGTCAAGGGAAGTTTTGATCGTCATCACTAGCTTATGAGAAAAGGAGCGTCCATGAGAATAGCGATCGCTAAAGAAATTGAAGTCGGTGAGCATCGCGTTGCCTTAATTCCTGATATCGTCGCCCGGTTAGTCAAACAAGGCTTAGAAATCTGGGTCGAAGCCGGCGCCGGTGAGGGTTCATTTTTCTCTAATGAAGCCTATACCGAGGCTGGAGCAAAGATTATCTCAGATACTGCAACTTTATGGAGTGAGGCAGATATCCTGCTGAAAGTTGGGATACCCAAGGAGCATGAAATTCATCAGCTGCGAGAAGGAAGTGTCTTGATTAGCTTCCTCAGCCCGTTGGGTAACCCAGAAATTGCACAGCAACTGGCAAATCGGAAAGTAACGGCTTTCAGCATGGAGATGATTCCCCGCACAAGCCGCGCTCAAAGTATGGACGCCCTATCATCTCAGGCTGGCGTGGCTGGATATAAAGCGGTACTGATTGCGGCGGCAGCTCTACCTAAGTTCTTTCCAATGTTGACAACTGCTGCTGGTACGATCAAACCGGCGAAGGTATTTGTCATGGGTGCGGGTGTTGCAGGTTTACAAGCGATCGCTACTGCTCGACGATTAGGGGCTGTGGTTGAAGCTTTCGACATCCGCCCAGCCGTCAAGGAAGAAGTGCAGAGTCTCGGTGCCAAGTTCATCGAAGTGAAACTCGACGAAGACACCGTTGCCGCAGGGGGTTACGCCAAGGAAATCTCTGACGCTGCTAAACAGCGTACCCAGGAAGTTGTTGCTGAACACGTTAAGAATTCCGATATCGTCATCACAACGGCTCAGGTTCCTGGGAAAAAGGCTCCCTTACTGGTCACTGAAGACATGGTGGCTCAGATGGCTCCTGGATCTGTGATTGTTGACTTGGCCGCTGAACAAGGCGGCAACTGTGCCGGCACCGAACCAGGCAAAGATGTGCAGCGCCACGGTGTCACGATTATCGGCCCAATTAATTTGCCCTCTTCTATGCCGGTACACGCCAGCCAGATGTACGCCAAGAACATCTCCACCTTTATGCAATACATGATTAAGGATGGCGAGTTACAGCTGAACTTTGAAGACGACATCATCGGTAGCACTTGTGTCACCCATGCTGGTGAGATTCGTAATCAACGAGTAAAGGACGCTTTAGCCGTTGAAGGTGTGAAGGTTTGATAAAAGTTGAAACTTAGAACGTTGAAGGTTGGATAGTTAACTTGAACCTGCAACCTTCAACCCTTGTTCAACCTTCATAACAGTTGGTATTGAAAGTAGTTTGTAAATCCATGACAACAGCATTACTTGCAAGTTTGTTTGTCTTTGTCTTGGCGTCTTTTGTTGGGTTTGAAGTGATCAACAAAGTGCCGCCAACCCTCCACACCCCTTTAATGTCGGGAGCGAATGCAATTTCTGGCATTGCTGTGATTGGGGCGTTACTAATCTCTGGTCCCCAAGAGTGGAATATCACCGTGATTTTGGGCTTGATTGCCGTAGTGCTAGCAACCGTCAATGTAGTCGGCGGTTTCCTAGTCACGGATCGGATGTTGCAAATGTTTAAGAAGAAAGAGGTGAAGGCGTGAGTGAGTTTCTGCCTACTGGGATCGAGCTGAGTTATTTAGTTGCGGCATCGCTATTTATTCTGGGTCTCAAAAAGCTGGGTTCACCAGCAACAGCCCGTCAGGGCAATTTGTGGGCAGCGGTGGGGATGCTGCTGGCAGTAGTGGCAACACTTCTGGATCGACAGGTGTTGAACTACCAGATGATTCTCGTGGGGCTTGCCATCGGCTCAGGGATCGGTGTGATCGCCGCTTATAAAGTCCAAATGACTGATATGCCCCAGATGGTCGGTTTGCTCAATGGTCTTGGGGGTGCCGCCTCTGCCTTGGTTGCGATCGGGGAATTCTGGCGGCTACTCCATAGCGGGGAGACTGTGTCTCTCGACGCCACAATTACGATTATTCTGGGCGTCTTGATTGGTGGAGTCACCCTCACGGGTAGTTTCGTGGCTTTTGCCAAACTACAAGGTCTCCTGCCGGGTGCACCGATGACTTTCCCATTACAGCAACCCGTTAATGCCCTGCTGTTAATTAGCTTTCTCGTCGCGAGTGGCTATCTAATCGTGACGCCAGAAAATCTCTCGGTATTCTTAGGGCTAGTCGGCATTTCGCTTGTACTCGGTGTTTTGTTTGTTCTGCCCATTGGTGGCGGTGATATGCCAGTGGTGATTTCACTGCTGAACTCCTACTCTGGATTAGCCGCCAGTGCCGCCGGTTTTGTGGTGATGAATAATATGCTGATCATCGCTGGGGCATTGGTCGGTGCGTCTGGAATTATCCTGACTCAGATTATGTGTAAAGCGATGAACCGCTCCTTGACAAGCGTACTGTTTGGTGCGTTTGGAGGGGGTGGGACATCTGCCGTTGCCGGTGCTGGTGGTAGTGGCAATCAGGATAAGACGGTCAAGAGCATTGACCCGGAAGAAGGGGCGATGATGTTGGGATATGCCCGCTCTGTGGTGATTGTTCCTGGCTATGGCATGGCGGTGGCTCAGGCGCAACACACGGTGCGTGAGTTGGCAGACCAGCTGGAAAAATTGGGCGTTGAGGTAAAATACGCCATTCACCCCGTTGCAGGTCGGATGCCGGGACATATGAATGTGCTGTTGGCGGAGGCAAATGTGCCGTATCCCCAGCTGTACGATATGGATGACATTAATCCACAGTTTGAAGAGACGGATGTGGCTCTAGTGATTGGTGCTAATGATGTGGTCAACCCAGCGGCCCGCAGCGATGCTGCTAGCCCCATTTATGGGATGCCAATTCTAGAGGTGGACAGGGCTAAACATGCGATCGTGATTAAGCGGGGTATGAGTACAGGCTTCGCTGGTGTCGATAACGATCTGTTCTACAAAGACAAAACCATGATGCTCTTTGGCAGTGCCAAGGATGTGGTGGCGCAGTTGGTTTCTGAGGTGAAACAACTTTAATAAAGGATGAAGTAAGTGTGAAGGATGAAGTGTAAAGGACGAATGTTAAGACGATAATTAGCTCACAAGCCGATTAATCTGATTATTTTCTAGTTCCACTCTTCATCCTTCAGTTTTCCTTCCCTATCCGGAAATGTCACTCGGATAATCGGTATGAATGGCTTCTAGCTTCATCTGAATCTTAGGCTTGAGCTTCTCAAACTCCTGCTTAAGTATCTTTTTACTCATCTGTGGCTGGGAAGCTGGGATTATTGTCTGACTGGAATTCGCCCACTCTGCTAACATCTTGCGTTGGGCTTGGGCAATGGTTGAGGTCATCACGTTGGCACAGGCTTCCGGCTCTGATAGAGCAAAGAACAAGAGACGGTAGCACCCAGATTCTCCTAATAGCCTAGCCATTTTCTGACCTAGATCGGTTTTGAGATCCAGGTAGCAAGGAAGCCAGCGAGTACCGTGTTCGCGGTTATGCAGGGCAGTAATCCAGAGCACCATTGGATGAGGCACCATCACACATAGAAATTGGTTGTAGCGCGTACTAACAAGACGATCCTGAATGTCCTCTTTTTTCAGCATCACCCAGAGGGTAGCTAAAACTTCGCTGCTCGTGCGAATAAGATGGGGAAAAACGATTGATGCTTGGGGCTTGTCCTTCGGCCAGGATTGCTGCCTACAAACTTCGTCGGCTGAGAGGGTACGCTTCGGTTTCGGTTGACTTGTAATTGGATAGTTACACAGCACCTGACCAATGCGCTCACCCAGTTGCCAACCGCGATTCAATCGCTGCTCTAAAGACTTTAACGCTTGTAGGACTTCCCCGACGCTTTGAGGGCGAGCACTCGGTTCTTTTGCCAGACAGCTCATCACCAAATTCTCCAATGCCTTCGGCAATTTTAAGTTGGAGTTTACCGCTTCAAAGGATTTAGGAGGGGTGAAGTGATGAGCTTTATACCAGCTGCCGAATGAATGAGTTTCTGCACAAAGTGGCATCTCGCCAGTCAGCATCTCAAACATCATCACGCCCAGGCTATAAATGTCAGAGCGGGCATCAAGTTCCTTCCCCTCCATTTGTTCCGGTGAACAATAAGCTAGGGTGCCCATGAATGTGTTGGTTTGAGCACTGTCGGACTGGAGAAGCTTGGCGATCCCAAAGTCGAGAATTTTGACCAACTCACCGATAGAAGAGTCTTGAGTAACGAGAATGTTGCTTGGCTTTATATCTCGATGAACAATTGGGGAAAGTTGGCCTTCAAAAACTACGCCTTTGTGAGCGCATTGCAATCCTAAACAGATTTGACGGCTGGTGTTCAAAAACCGAGGTAAAGAGAGGGGTTGCCGTCGAATCACTTCGCTTAAGCTCTCTCCTTCCAGGTATTCCATGACGTAGAACGAAATCTCGTTCTCATCTACGCCATAGTCCCTGACTCGAACAATGTGAATGCTTTTTTCACCGAGCAAGGCACAGATGGTTGCTTCCCGAGAAAAGCGATCGCGCATTTTCTTGTTGAGCAATGCTTGGGAGAGAAACTTGACGGCAACAGTCACGCCTCCCAGTAACATATCTTTAGCTTGATAAACTCGACCCATAGCGCCTTTGCCTATCAGCTCGACGAGTTGATAGCGATTAACAAGTAAGCGACCATTGTTAGGGTCTGTCATCATGATTTAGTGGGTGCCGCTTAGAGAAGTTTTGGAATATATCGATTAATCAGTTTTGCCGAAGCGCACTTGTAGAAAGTTGGAAGGAAAAAATTTAGTCGAATTACCGACCCTGTGCCGCTATCCCAAGTAAACCAGCTTGCCTATGTCCCCTTTGGGCTTTTCCCTGCGGAATCGAAAGAGCAACTGATCTACGTTATGCTGCCGTTGTTATGGCATGGGAGTAGCTGTCTATACGAGAAAAGGGATTGAGTTTAAGAGACATTAGGCAAGCTGTCACTTGCGAGAGCTACCTATACCTAATCAAGTTGAACTCATCACACTACTTAGATTTAAGAATAGTGTGATTCTGGTTGACGCTCCAGAGTTGCCTCCATTGTGCTAGTAAGATAGTGACCTGCCATGATGCCACTAGAGAGGTAGTAAGTGTCGTCGTTGAGCCGGTGCCTTGTCTCAAAGCCGCTACGCCGTTGGCGATCGCCTAGAACCCAGTAGCGTTGCACGATTGAATCTGGAGTCACCCAGCCCTCGCCCTCGACACGCCCTAATACACTATGCTGTAAAACAAAGGTGTACTGTCGCTCCCCAACATCAAGACGCCCCCGATACTGAAAAGAGATATCTTCACGATCGCTGTCTGGGAAAACCAGCTTCGTGACCATGGTAAACCAGTTCTCCCGACCCCAGGCAACGATAGTCTTGCCTTTGACGGTAATTGGCATACCATTACGCTCCAGCCAATTTCCCTGGAGCGTCCAGCGTCCTGCCTCCATTAAAAAGGTGTGAGCCACGATTTTAGCCTTTGCTGATTATCAAATAGCACTCCTCTCATTCTCTTCACTAAGATTAGCAATTAGCTTGACTAGACGGCTTGCCTTCATTGGTTATAGATGAGAATGAAAGGCTGTAAGTAGTCTAAGTATAACTGGAGTCTCATACGCTATGGAGTACAGGAAAGTTTCTCTAAGAGTTAGGAGTAGCTAGGAGGATGGACGTTTCCTAGCGGCACGGCTGCTCTTGCCCCAGTGACTTTGGGCAGATTACCAGGGATGCCCAAACAACGCCAATGAGCCAAAACGGCAAAAGCGATCGCCTCTTTAAAATCTGCACTCACCCCAGCCTCATCAGTTGTTAATACCGACGCCGATTCTAGGAGGGTTTGCAGGCGTTGCTTCAAATAAAGATTGCGGCTACCACCGCCACATAAGAACACCACCTCAGGTATCTGAGGCAAGAAGCAACGGTAGCTATCAACAATTGAGGTAACAGTAAGTTCGGTCAGCGTTGCCAGCATATCGGCAGGACTGAGATTATAAGCCTCACTTTGGATCAAACACTGGTTCAAGTAATCCACACCAAACAGTTCCCGTCCTGTAGATTTCGGCGGCAATGCTTGGAAAAAGTCTTGGCGGAGCCATTGTTCTACCAGCTCCTTACAGGGAATCCCACTAGCAGCCCAGCTACCATCTTTGTCATAGGTTTTACTGCCATCAGTAAAATGCTGCACAGCTAAATCCAAAAGGGCATTACCGGGGCCCGTATCCCAGCCGCAGACCCCCTCTATCCAATTGCCTTGCTGCGCTGGTAAATACGTAACATTGCTAATACCTCCGATATTTTGGATACATCGGTGCTGCGTTGATGACGAGAGCAAATAGGCATCCACCTTCGATACAAGTGGGGCCCCCTCTCCACCAGCAGCAATGTCAGCGACGCGGAAATTGCTGATTGTCTTGATACCTGTCAGTTGAGCAATGACTTCTCCCCGTCCTAGCTGGAGAGTGTATCCCAAAGGTGAGGGGGTGAAATTCGATTGATTTGATTGAGGAGATGTCCCTCTCTCCCCCTTTTCCTCTCTCCTTTTCGCCGGTCGGTGGTAGACAGTTTGACCGTGGGAGCCAATTAGGTCAGCTGGGGCGTGGTTAGTTTGAATTTCTTGAGCGGCTAGGGCAAATTGTTGAGCGATCGCATCATCCAATACCGCCATCTCTTCCATTGAGAGAGCTTTCCCTGCACAAACTTCTAGAATTTGCTCTCTTAGCCTAACTGGGTACGGATAAGTCGCACCAGCGATTAGCTCAACTTTCAAATCAATATCAGTCCCGGTAATTTCCACCAAGGCAGCGTCAATGCCGTCCACAGACGTGCCACTTATTAAACCAACTACGCGAGTCATCATTCACAACCCTGAAGAGTGAATTGCCATTCTACTGCTTATTTATCCTTTCGCTTGTTGCCTTCAGGCTTTGTATTTATTAGGTGGTTTTTCAGTAGCAATGACGTGCAAATCGATATCTTTGAGGTATCGTACTAACTGCTGGACAAGGGAACCCCGCCAGAGTAAATCCCAGCGAGATTTCTGAGATTGCCCCAGAACCACTTGAGTGATGTGGTATTTCTTGGCTGTGTCTGCGATCGCTTGGGCAACATCAGTACTCCTCACCCGTAAAAACTCGCCCTCAAGTTGCTGGCAAAGACGCTCACAAGTTTCAACATATAAGCTTTCCTCCCTGGTTAGGAAGCGTTCTGGGTGCTCGACAAACAAGGCAAATAAACGGCATCGCATTACAGTTGCCAACCGCCCTGCCCTTCGTAGCAGCTGGACTGAGTTGGGATAAGTCGAAACACACACGAGAACCCGCTCGTGAACACTGCAAACTTGACCCTCAAACGCCGCCTCTTCAATGTTGTCAGCGACCTCTCGCAGTGCTAGCTCCCGTAGGGCGACTAAGTGACGCCGTTGAAAGAAATTCTGTAGGGATTGTTCAATTTTTTCTGGGGCGTAGATTTTGCCTTCAATTAAGCGTTCTTCAAGGGTCTCGGGCGTTACATCCACGACCACGACTTCTGTTGCTTCATCCAGAAGGCGATCGGGAATTCGTTCACGTACCCGAACACCAGTAATTTTTGCTACCAAGTCATTGAGGCTTTCTAAGTGCTGAATATTAACCGTCGAAAAGATATCTATTCCTGCTGCTAATATCACCTCAACATCTTGGTAACGCTTTTCACGCTCTGAACCCGGTACATTAGTGTGAGCGAGTTCATCGACTAGCACCAGTTGAGGCTGACGCTCTAGAATCGCGTCTGTGTCCATTTCCCATAATGTAACGCCACCAGAGTGAACTATTGCTTTTTTGGGAACAACTTCTAACCCAACTGCTTGTTCAGCCGTTTCTTCACGCCCATGAGTTTCTAGTAAACCAACGACAACATCAATACCCTCTTCTTTAAGTTCTTTGGCTTCTTGTAGCATTCGGTAGGTTTTGCCAACGCCCGGTGCCATGCCAATATACATTTTGTGTTTGCCACGACGCGGTTTAATTTGTGTATATGACATTAGTGACGTTTGCTGAGTTGTTAATTCGTGGTTACTAATCATAGATGGAGTAGCTTTGTCTCATTTCAGGAGGATTAGCTTGGGGGATAGCCGTGTTTAAAAATGAAACACTGCCTCCTCAAAGGTCGAGTAACCGTCCAAAAGAGCGTAACTACTGGTTTCTCCACCCATTCGGGGATAAACACTCCGAGTAGCCCTCGCCCGTCATCTTCTTGGAAAAGGACAAAAAACCTCTCTATAAAATAGAGGAAAAGGATTCCTCCAACAATATTAAAGACAAGCTCTCCTACATAGAGTCCAAAGATTCTGAAAAATACAAACCTTAGGGGAACCCAAATAAAAAACCTGATAATGACTGAAGTTGTAATAAATAAAATCAATCTTCGCATTGCTGGGTTTTCACAGAAAGGTAAGGTTTTATTGGCAAGTTAGTCGAATCAAGACCACTTAGGACGAATGGCACTGACTTAAGCGAAAAGTATGCTTTGGAAAAACCCGGATTGGGGGACGTTGCCCCCCAAACCCCCCAGTGGGGGAGGCACTTCGTCCCCCACGCCCCCTGCACAAGGGTTGATTGGTGTGATGAATTTCTTATTTCAGTGGCATTCCACTGAGAACTCAATCGATTTAAGGCTTAAATCTTTTGTCCGTCTAGAGCTAGATTCAGTTTGAGTACATTAACCGCAGGCTCACCAAAGATGCCAAGGAATCTATCATCTGTGTATTTGTTAACTAAAATCTCAACCTGATTGGGATTAAGCGATCGCGCTTTTGCTACCCGTTGAATCTGCGCCTTCGCTGCCTCCACACTAATATGTGGGTCTAAGCTAGAACCAGAGGTATAAACCAGATCGGCAGTTGGCTTAATACCAGCCTGGTTGAGCTTATTTGTCTCCTCACGAATCCGTTTGATTAAATCTGGTTCGTCAGGTTTTCTATTGTCTTTAAGCAACTGTTGTGTATTGCTAGGAGCGAGGTTGCTAGCACCAGATACTCCAGTGGTTTGACCTACGTTTTCTGGATCGCGCTCTTCGGCTGTAAAACTGCTGTAATTCGTTGTGCTAGGACGACTCCAGAAATATTGGTCAGAAGACAAAGGTTGACCAATTAAAGCCGAACCCGCAACTCTTCCCTGATCGTTTCTAATCAAGCTCCCATTGGCCTGATAAGGGAAGACTACTTGACCGATCAAAAGCATCAGTAGAGGATAGATCAGTGCTGTCAAGGCCCAGAGAACCAGGGTAGAACGAATGCCAGTGATGATATCTCTAACCATAATTTAGAAGCGCTCCGGCTGTAAAATCACAGCAACAAGGTAAATAGCAAGACCCAGTATCACTAGACCCAAGATGCCAAGTGCATAGGCAG
>DATNPI010000555.1:0-1669 GCA_036703325.1 Coleofasciculaceae cyanobacterium | reverse complement strand
CGATAGGGGTGCCAAAGGCGGCTTCAATGCCACTGCTGGTAGCAACTAGCAACAGCGCGGCGAGAATCTGGGTCAACAAGCGAAACAAAGGAGGTAGACTAAACTGATCATCAATAAAGCCCACCAACACTAAGATTGAACCTCCCAGCAGAATCGTCAGCACAGAAGCCAAGACCCCTTCGATGACGATTGGTCTTAACAGGGTAGCCAGTATTAGTGCCGCCACCACCCCAGCGTAGATGGCTAATCCGCCCGCATTGGGTAAAGGTTCTCGATTAAGTCGCCGCGAGGAGGGTTGGTCAGCCCAACCTACTCGTAAGGCAAAAGAACGTACTGCTGGAATAAAACGCCAAGTAACTCCCCAGGCCAACCCAAAAGTGAATATCACTGCTACCCAGCCAGTGCCGGTAGGGTTGGCAATACCGAGAGACTGAAGAAAATTGTACAAATTCATCTCCCAAATCCTGCCCAGACGGCAAATGATACCTAAGTTTGATATAAGAATCCGGATAAAGAGTGAAGGCGGGATATTCGCTGACCATTAAATACGACAGCTCAAGGCTTTTATCCTGATGCCAGACTCAGGTGTATGGAGTGCTAGATAGGATAACTTTTCCCTAAATTTGTAAAATATTTAAGCCTTAACAGAGTTTGTCCTGACAACCGACAGAAGCGCTGTATCAGTATTTGGTAAGGCTTGATCAATGGAATAGTCCTCGCTAGCAATTTTCCTGGCATTGAGGAGTATCAACATTCCTTTTCTCGCACAAACTTTAGCATTTTTTAATTATGGGTCCCGATGGAGATTATCAACCGTGGCCGCCTAACGGCAACGGCAAACAGCAGCCCCAGATGTCTGCACTCCAAACAGCTGAGTTCACTATGCTGGACGAAGACAAGTTCGATCTTGGTCAGCTGCTAGCTGTTGCCCGTCGTCGGATACTCGTTATTGCTGGTGTAGCGATCGCTGTTACAGCCGGGACTGCAACCAAGGTCTTGAAGCAGGTTCCCAATTATGAAGGCAAATTTCAGCTGTTAGTTGGGCCGGTTTCCGGTGAAGAAAAAGTCAATCAGCTGACCAAAGCTCTCGGCGAAGACTTCAGCGATTATATGCCAGATAAGGACTACGAGACTCAAATGCGGGTCTTGTGGAGTCCTCAGGTAATGTCTCCCATTGTCAAGAAAATTCAAGCCCGATACCCAGAAATTGACTACGACACTCTCCGAAGCAAACTGGGCATCACTCGGCTGGAAGACACCAAAATTTTAGAAATTCGCTATAACGATTCAGACCCTGAAAAAATTCAGTTTGTCTTGGAGCAAGTCGCTGATGGCTACATCAAGTACGCTGAAAATGAGCAGCGCACCGCTGTAAAAAAAGGACTCAATTTTGTCAACGATCAGACAACGCAATTAACGAATCAAGTTGACTCTCTTCAGAAGCAACTGCAGGCGTTTCGGGAGCAGAACAACATTATCGATCCACAAACTCAGGGTCAACTCTTGAGCGATCGCATCAGCGACGTGGTAAATCAACGACAACAAGCCCAAGCCCAGCTAGCTGAAACTGAGCAGCTCTACACCGAGCTACAAAATCAGTTGGCGCAGTTGGGAGTATCACCGGATCAAGCGATCACCGCGTCAGCGCTCTCAGAGGCAACTCGCTACC
>DATNPI010000551.1:0-6172 GCA_036703325.1 Coleofasciculaceae cyanobacterium | reverse complement strand
TGACTATGATTTGTTCCCAACAGAACAGGCTATCTTTTTTGAGCAAAAGGATAGAGAAGCCTTTGAGAAAGGTAAGACTGAGGATATTCTCGAAGAAGTCATTGACAGTCACAGTCTGGGAAAACGTTGGCTGCATACGGTGAAGATTCCCATTTACGACGAGCAGCATCAGCCCCAGTACCTACTTGGTTTTTCAGAAGATATCACCGATCGCAAAAACGCAGAAGCAGATCGTAGAGAAATGAATGAGGTGATGAAAAATGCGGTGTCCGGCATTTCCAAACTGGATGTACAAGGGCGTTACCTCTATGTGAATAAAGCTTATGCTGACATGACAGGCTATCAGCCAGAAGAAATGATCGGGATGTCCTGGGAAAAGACCGTAGATCCCGATGACTTGGAAAAACTGCTTGCAGCCTATGGGCTGATGGTGCAAGAGGGCAGAGTTGAAGTTGAAACGAAAGGGCTTCGTAAAGATGGTTCGGTTTTTTACAAACAAGTGGTGATGATTTCAACTTACGACGAACAGCATCAATTTTTGGGTCATTACTGCTTCATGAAAGATATTAGCGATCGCAAAAAAGCCGAACTTGCACTTGAACAGGAACTCCTGCGGAGTAAAACCTTCTTCAACACTTCAATGGACGGTGTTGTTGTCATGGATCGGCTCGGAAAAGTTCTCGAAGCTAGCCCCAGTTTTGCGCGGATGCTGGGCTACACCCAGGAAGAAATCCTGAATATTAGTGTCTTTGATTGGGATGCTCAATGGACGAAGGAAGAACTACAACTTAGATTAACAATAGAGGAAATTGTTCCTCTATTTGAGACGCGACATCGGCGTAAGGATGGTTCGGAGTATGACGTGGAAATTAGCTGGAACCGGGTGGAAGTAGAAGGTGAGATGATGCACTTCTGTATCTGCCGGGATATCACCGAACGCAAACAAGCTGAAATCGACTTACAAATCTCTCAAGCGCGATTTGCTGGGATTTTAGAGATTGCCAGCGATGCCATCATTTCTATCCATAGCAATGAGAAAATTACTCTGTTTAACAAAGGAGCAGAACGAATTTTTGGTTACGCGGCTGAGGAAGTTTTAGGGAAACCCCTAGCGATGTTGATGCCTTCGCGCCTTGCCGACGATCACCACCAGCACGTCAGCCACTATGCCCAGAATGGAGGCTCTGCAAGGCAAATGGCAGAGCGAGGAGCCATTTTTGGACGGCGCAAAGATGGCACAGAGTTTCCGGCCGAGGCTTCGATTTCCAAGATCGAGATCGACGGTGAAATTATTTTTACTACCTTTCTGCGAGATATTACGGCTCGACAACAGGCAGAGGAAGCTCTGCGCTATCAGAAAGAGATGTTTCAAACAATCGTCGATCATATTCCTGTAATGATTGGTTTGTTTAACAAGCAGGGTAAAATGGAATTGCTCAACCCGGAATTTGAAAAAATTTTAGGTTGGTCCCTAGAAGATTGGCAGCAAAAAGATATCTTAGCTGAGTGTTATCCTGACCCGGTTTATTGCCAAAGTGTCTTAGAACATATGCTATCGGCAACCGGAAAGTGGAAGGATTTGACAACAATGACCGCCAGCGGACAGCAGTTAGAGACATCTTGGGCACACGTGCGGCTTTCCAGCGGGTATTTTTTGGGCATTGGGCAAGATATTAGCGATCGCAAACAAAAAGAACTGGCACTGCAGCACGCAATGGAAGCTGCAGAATCCGCGAACAGGGCAAAAACTACCTTCCTAGCCAATATGAGCCATGAATTACGCACTCCCCTCAACGTGATTCTGGGATTTGCTCAGGTGATGGCCCATGACCCCTCCCTAACTCCCAACCAAAAAGAAGACCTGCAAACAATTCGCCGCAGTGGCGATCACCTCTTGAGTTTGATTAACGATGTGTTGGATCTCTCGAAAATTGAATCGGGACACTGCACAGTTGAAGAGAGCGGATTGGACTTAATTGCGCTGCTGCATTCCCTCCGAAATATGTTGGCGGAACGAGCAAGTTCTAAAGGACTTGACCTTTGTTTCGAGATTGCGCCAGAAGTTCCCCAATTTATTCTTGCCGATGCTCAAAAACTGCGCCAGGTTTTGCTCAATCTGCTGAGTAATGCCATCAAATTTACCAATCGGGGAAGTATTACTTTGCACGTCAGCATTGAGGCGAACGGTACAGGGGCATTAACCACAACTCGGCCGATTCTCCAGTTTGTAGTCGCTGACACAGGTGTAGGGATTGCATCGGTCGAACTCAATACCATCTTCGATGCGTTTGTGCAAGCCCAAGCTGGGAAGCGATCGACCTGCGGTACTGGGCTAGGTCTAACCATTAGCCGCAAATTGTTGGAACTCATGGGCGGAGAAATTTCTGTCAGCAGCACTCTGGGACAGGGGAGTACATTCACCTTTACCCTTCCCGTCACCCCAGTCAGCGGAGTTAATGTTACACCCGAAGAGAATAATCGCTTCGTGATTGGGCTGGCTCCGGGTCAACCGCATCATCGCATTTTGGTGGTTGACGATCGAGCAGAAAATCGCTTGCTAATGGTCAGATTGCTGACACAATTAGGATTAGAGGTAAAAGAAGCTACCAACGGACAGGAAGCGGTGCAGATTTGGCAAGAATGGCAACCAGACCTAATCTGGATGGACATTCGGATGCCCGTGTTAGATGGATACGAAGCTACCAAGCAAATTCGGGCAATGGAAGACGGACAGAACAGTATAATTATTGCACTTACGGCCCAGGCTTCCCAGAGCGATCGCGCCCGATCCTTCGCTGCTGGCTGCAACGACTACATCAGCAAGCCCTTCCGGGAACAGACCGTATTTCTCAAGATGGCCCAATACCTGGGTTTAGAGTATGTATATCAGTCCGAGGAAACAGAGAACGGGGAACGGGGAACAAATCCTTTGTCTTCTTGCCTCTGTTCTGTTACTTCTGGGGTTTCAGATGCCCTCGATCCAACGCTTCGGGCGACATTACCGGAAGCATGGCTGGTTCAGTTGGAGGATGCTGCTTTATGCGGGAACGATCTGGCGATCGTTGAACTGGTAGCTCAACTTTCCTCAGAACTCGCTCAATTCGGTACTCATCTGACGGAACTCGCCAACCAGTATCAATTTGAAAAAATTCTTAATCTAATTCAAGGTAATTTCCCAAGTGGAATTCCTCCATTGGATTTATAAGCTGTTGTGCATTTAAACGTTTGAGGAGGACTAGGGAATTAGGAATAGTGAACAAGAAGACCATCTAATTTTTGGTATTTCTCAAAAAAAAACTCTTTAATTTTTATTGATAATTAGTGACATAAAATGCCTCATAACGTTACCATACCCTCCCAAATCACTCCGTTTGATTTAACAAGTTTAGAGGAATGCACCGAAGAATCTGTGTATGCTCCCGGTCATATTCAGCCGCACGGAATCGTTTTCTTGCTGCAAGGAACAAATCTCAATATTTTACAGACAAGTGAAAATGTAGAAGAGTTTTTTGGCATTTCGGCAGAAGAATTGCTAGGCCAGCCATTGCAAGGGTTATTTGGCGAGGTTCAAGTACAAAAAATTGTCAGCAAGATCGCTCGAGAAACACAAAATTTCCCTGATTATTTCGAGATAAAAGTCCCTCTCAAAGACGGCAAAAGTCAAAGATTTAGAAGCACGCTGCATCAGATATCAGATGGGTGGATTCTGGAGCTAGAACCCCAATTCCCTATTGAAAATCATCATTCAATGGATTTCTACGATCGCCTGCAAACAGTTATCCTCAACCTTCGCAGTGCGATCGGTCTTTCTGATTTAGCTCAAACCATTGCTCGTGAAGTCAAAGCCATGACCGGGTTCGATCGCGTGATGGTCTATCGCTTTGAAGCCGATGAGCATGGGGTGGTGATTGCCGAAGAGAAAGAAAGCTATCTAGAAAGCTACCTGGGATTGCATTACCCGGCGATCGATATTCCCGTACCCGCCCGCAAATTGTTTTACCGCAACTGGGTGCGCCAAATTCCCAATATCAATTACACCCCGGCCCGCCTAATTCCCACCAACCATCCCCTAACCGATACACCCCTGGATCTAAGTGCTTGCGTGTTAAGGGGAGTATCTCCCTACCACATTGAATATTTGCAGAATATGGGAGTTGCTGGGACACTGACAATTTCGTTAATTGACGATCGGCGCCTCTGGGGATTAATTGCCTGTCACCATTACAGCCCGCGATTGGTAGATTGCGACACTCGCAAAACCTGTGAATTTTTAGGACAATTTGCCTCGATCGAACTGGTGCACGAACAAGAGCGACAATTGAACGTTTACCGAAAGCAGGCGAAAACCATTCAGGATCAAATTCAGCAGGCATTCCGGCGAGAGTCTAGTTGGAGCGAACAGGTATTGACCCGAAATGCCTCTCAACTGCTAGATTTAGTTGATGCTCGCGGGGTAGCAATTCTGCTCGATGGTCGCCTGACATTGGTGGGTCAAACACCATCTGAAGCGGAGGTGGGCGATCTCGTGCAGTGGCTGCTGCAAAACAACCAAGAACGAGTGTTTGCAACGGCTTCTTTGTCTCAGTTGTATCCCCAAGCGAAGCAATTCAAAGATCGAGCTAGCGGTGTTTTAGCAATCTCAATCTTGCTATGCTACACGAAACAAAAGTCATACCACATCCTTTGGTTCCGACCAGAACAAATTCAAACCGTAAACTGGGCAGGAAATCCACAGGATGCTGTCTCGATCGACTCCATTGGAAAAATGCACCTGTGTCCCCGCAAATCCTTTGAAGTGTGGAAAGAGACAGTGCGCCAGATGTCTTATCCGTGGCAGATTGCAGAGTTAGAAGCTGCCGCGGAAATGAGAAATATCCTCATGCTGGGGGTGTTAGAAGTTTCGCAAGCTGCCCTAGAACAAGCCGCAGAAAGGGCAGCAATAGCCAACCGTGCCAAAAGCCAGTTCCTTGCGAACATGAGCCACGAGCTCAGAACGCCACTCAACGCCATTCTGGGATTTACCCAGCTAATGAACCGCAGCCCCCATATCCCAGAAGAATTTCAAGAGCATTTAGGCATCATTAGCCGTAGTGGAGAACACTTGCTGACATTGATCGATGATGTTTTGCAAATGTCTAGGATTGAAGCAGGGCAATTGGTACTGAGTGCAAGCTGTTTTAATCTGCATCGACTGCTGGGTTCTATTAACGAGATGTTCACCCTCAAAGCGCCTGAGAAAGGGTTACATCTCAGCAGCGAGTGGGATGCTACTGTCCCCCGTTATGTTTGTGGGGATCAAGCAAAACTTCGCCAAATCTTGATTAATCTGCTTGGGAACGCGATCAAATTTACAACAACAGGAAGGATAGTGCTGCGCGGACGAGCTTTTTCATCAGATGATATGCCATCCGGTACGAATCGCGATCGGGCTACTAATCAACCCGATATTCCACCAACTATTACCCTGTGTCTCGAAGTTGAGGATACCGGATCTGGCATTTCTCCCTCAGATTTAGAATCAATTTTTGACGCCTTCATGCAAACCGATCGCGGTCGTCACGATCGGGGAACAGGTTTAGGATTGTCTATCAGCCGTCAGTTTGCGCGTCTGATGGGAGGCGATATCACCGTGCGAAGCACCCTGGATCAAGGCTCGACTTTTACGTGCAAAGTCGTTTTGGAACTACCAGAGTCCGTTTATTTAGAGGAACCTGAAACGAGCGATCGGATTATCGGACTCGAACCGGGGCAACCTATCTACCGAATTCTAGTAGCAGAAGACGTTCCAGAAAATCAGCAACTGCTGGTGACACTGCTGGAGTCAGTTGGGTTTGAGGTGTGTGCGGTGGAGAATGGGGCAGAGGCGATCGCTCGTTGGCAAACATGGCAGCCTCACCTGATTTTGATGGACATTCAAATGCCTGTCATGGATGGTTATGAAGCGACGAGACAGATTCGATCGCAACAGTCATCAGTCATTAGTCATGAATCCTCAGCAGACACGAGAGAGCAAATGTCACAGGAAAACAGACAAATGACACGCATCATTGCCCTAACTGCCTATGCTTTTGAAGACGATCGCACCGCCAGCCTCCAAGCCGGTTGCGATGACTACATTGCCAAGCCGTTTACTGAAGCCACACTTTTCGACAAAATAGCTCATCTATTGGGT
>DATNPI010000502.1:0-12111 GCA_036703325.1 Coleofasciculaceae cyanobacterium | reverse complement strand
GGTAGCTGTACCTAGTATCTGGCTCGCTTTGCCATCAGGACTTCTGGCAAACAGAGTATCCCGGCTGATCAGCCAGTGCCATTCTCCAGCAGTATCCCTCATCCGGTACTCAAGCTCAAAGATGTCGCCATCTTTAGCTGTATAGAATCTTTTGTGATGTTCGAGGACTTTGGGGAAATCGTCAGGGTGTATGAGATTTTGGAGAACTGCCGACCCCATGACTTGAGCTTCTTGTGTTGTAAACCCTAGAATCTCGGTGAATTCACGATTGGTATAGACATTCTGCTGCTCAATCAAGTCATAGAGATACAAAATATTTGGACTTGACTCGGCAATCTGTTGAATGAAATGCTGGCTCTCTTGTAGCGCTTCGAGAGCCTGTTTGCGCTCACTGATATCTGCGATCGCGCTAATCATGGACTGCGGAATCCCGGCAAAGTCCCGCACCAGCGACACCGTTAGATTCACCCAGACAAGGGAACCATCTTTGCGAATGTAGCGTTTTTCCACAGAATAACTAGGAATTTCATCCCCAAGCAGCTGGGTTATATACTCCTCATCAAGGTCACGATCCTCTGGGTGAGTGAGTTCGTGAAAACTAATAGGAAGCAGTTCTTCTTGGGTGTAGCCTAGAATGTCGCACCATCGTTGGTTAATCCGGCGAGACATACTCTTCAAATCTACATAGTTGATACCCACAGCAGCGTACTCGAAGATCGCGCGGAATCGGTGTTCGCTCTCGCGTAGTGCTACCTCAGAGCGTTTGCGATCGCTAATATCCCTGACAATAATTAGGACTTCGTTTTCTCCAACTGGGGCACTCCGAGCCTCAAAATCGGATAAAACTCCGTGGAGTGGCGTTAGCTGATACTCAAAAACTTGAAACTGCCTTGTAGAGAGTGCCAGTTGGATGTGACGCTCGAACAAGGCAGCGATATCCGACGGCAGCACCTCAGCCACTTTTTTCCCTAAAAAGACACTGGGTGGCACAGGCAAGTTCTCGAAATTTGGCGCGTTGAAGTCCAGATAAGTACCATCGGCGCTCAGACGGAACAGCATATCTGGGATGGCTTCGACAATTGCTCGATTTCTAGCGACGCTTGCCTGAAGTGCAGCTTCGGCAAGTTTGCGATCGCTAATGTCCGTGTTCGAGCCAACCATCCGCACGGGTTTTCCTTGTTCATCCCATACTGCCTGTCCTCGACCCAAAATCCATTTGTAAGAGCCGTCCTTACACCGCAAGCGATGCTCTACAGTGTAATGCGGGATTTTCCTCTCTAGGTAAGCTTGTTTGGTCACCATCACCCGGTCAAAATCATCAGGATGGATGCGGCAAATCCATTCATCATTATTGTTCTCAATTTCGTGGTCTTCATACCCCAGCATTTCCTTCCATCGGGTAGAGCGGAATACTTCACCGGTGATTAAGTCCAAGTCCCATATGCCGTCATTGTTGCCCTTGAGGACTAACTGCCAGCGTTCCTCAAGTTGTCGCACTGATTCCTCTGCCTGTTTGCGTTCTCGTGCTTCAATCGCCAACGAGACTATATCGGCAAGCGATCGAGCGAAATTCTGGTCTTCCGGCGTCCAATGACGAGCAGCTCCGATGTGTTCTATGCATACAACTCCTGCCGTTTGCCCCTTTATCCTGATGGGGATATCTAGCATGGAGGTGATGCCTAAGGAAGTCAGGTAAGACTCAGAAAATTCTTGAGTTCTGGGATCGGTGTGGGCGTCGTCTGCTGCGATCAGTTGGTCTTGCTGCAATGCTTGGAAATAGGTCGGATAGTCTGCCGATGCCCGTTCAACGCCTTCGCTATGTTGGTTGCAAGTCTTCTCAAATAGGTCAAGGCACTGAAGCTTAGTAACTGTTTCGTCAAAAAGCCATACACTAGAGCGTTCAACCCCAATGTTCTGAACACTGGCTTCTGTGATTTCTTTTAAAGCGGCTCTTAAGTTCCCCTGATTGAGTGCCGGACTTCTGGCTAATTTTGTCAAAACTAGGTTATGGCTACGCAGCTTGGCAGCACTCTCCCGCAGGGCTTCTTCTGCTCGGATGCGTTCTTTAATTTCCTTTTCAAGCTGTGTCGTTTGCTCCCGCAGTGATGAACGCTGACGCACGATGGTCAGTTGATTCTCTACACGGGCTATGACCTCTTGAGCCTGAATCGGCTTGGTGATGTAGTCTACTCCACCGACACTAAAGGCTTTCACCTTATCCAACACATCATCAAGAGCGCTCAAGAAAATTACCGGAATTTCGCGGGTGGTTTCGCTTGCTTTTAGCTGTTGACAAACTTCATAGCCATTCAGATCTGGCATCATAATGTCGAGCAAAATTAGCTCCGGCGGATCGGAATGCGCTACGGTTAGGGCAAGTTTTCCGTTAATGACTCGACGAACTTCATAACCCTGCTCAGTCAGCACGCTTGATAAAAGCTGCAAGTTTTCCGGGACATCATCAACGACTAAGATGTCTCCTTTAGTTGATGAAGTGCGAGCCGAAGGAATCCCGGTAGGGTTATCGCTTCTCATTGCTTGTCAAATCAATTATTTGATCGAGACGGAAATCCTTGACCTTTTTGGCTAATACCTCAGCTAGAGCTGCATTTTCTGGAGAAATTTGCTCAATTAACGTCCCAATCTCTTTTTCTCTAGCGCAAAGCGCCGCTGTGTGCATCTTGGCTATCCATTCATCAGGCATCTGATCTAGAGCGTCTTTTAAACTCCCCAGGCTAGCCGATAAATGATGAATCTCAGAATTTTTGCCTAATTCAACATTCATCATTATGCCTTCGTCGTTTAATAGAACTGGCTCTTGGTATCTGTAGCGCACCCCTAAATATTGAGCCATTTTCTCAAAGATTTCTGACTCTTGGAATGGTTTACGCACAAAATCGTCACAGCCAACGTTCAAGGCAAGCTGGCGGTCTTCTTCAAAGGCGTTAGCCGTCAAGGCAATAATCACAGTATCCTCTCGTGGATATGAAGCAGAGCCACTGTTGAGGAGGTGAGGGGATGAGAAGGCGAGGGGGACAGAAGTAGTTGACAGTTGATTTGTGGAGTTGAGATAGTCTCCTCCTCCCCTCATCTCTCCATCTCCCCCTCTCCCCATTGCCCTTGCTTTAATTTGTTTGGTAGCCTCATATCCATCCATCACAGGCATCCGCATATCCATCCAAATCAGGTGGGGTTGCCAACTTGACCACAAGGCAATAGCTTCTTGACCATTCTCGGCTTCGCGCACCACAAAGCCTATCATTGTCAACAGTTGAACCAACAACTGGCGATTCTCCAAACGATCCTCAACCACGAGGATGCGATATTCCGGTTGGTCGGGTGCTAAACCAATTACCTGGTGCTGAGATTTAGTTGTCTCAATCTCAGTCGCTTCTCCTAAACCTACCTGGATATCAAACTGAAAAATCGAGCCTTTACCTAACCCACAGCTAACTGAAATATCACCTCCCATTAGTTGTACGAATCTACGACTGATGGGTAAACCTAATCCAGTTCCTGTCTGAGATTTCCGACCCGTTTCTGTTTGCCCAAAGGGTTCAAACAGAAGCTCAATCTCTTCAGCAGCAATTCCAGGCCCTGTGTCTTCTACTTCAAAATGAATGGTCAGTTGTCCGTTGTCCGTTGTCCGTTGTTCTTTACCATCGACTACTGACCACTGACTACTGACCACTGACACGCGAAGCCTCACTCTGCCCGATTCAGTAAATTTGATGGCATTAGAGAGCAGATTAATTAAACAGGAGCGCAATTTAGCTTCATCAGTTGTCACATATTGGGGAATGTCTGGGGCAATTTCAAAAATCAGCTGTAACCCTTTGGATTCAGCTTTTAGTCGCAGCATCTTTTCGAGAGTATTCAGCAGTCGAATCAAGTCAACGTTACTTTTATCGAGCGTATGCCGACCGGCCTCGATTTTTGACATTTCGAGAATATTGTTGATTAACGATAGCAAATGCTCGCCACTGCGACTAATGATTTCCAGGTGTTGTTGATGCTCGGTTGATAGGGATGAGTCGCGGCCCATCACTTGGGTAAAGCCCAAGATAGCGTTGAGTGGGGTACGTAATTCGTGGCTCATATTTGCCAGAAATTGGCTTTTAGCTCGGTTAGCGGCATCGGCAGCTTCTTTGGCTTGTTGTAGCACTTGCTCTACCTGTTTGCGTGCTGTGATGTCGGTGTTAGAACCCACCATCCTGTAAGGGTTGCCTGTTTCGTCCCATAAGGCTGCTCCACGGCCAAGAATCCAACGAAAGCTGCCATCTTTATGTAATCCTCGGAACTCTACCTCATAGTTAGAGCTTCGCCTGGTTAGATAAGTATCCAGTTCCGCTACCACTCGATCTAAGTCTTCTGGATGTAGGATTTGTCTGAAGGAATTGAAGTGATTGGGAAGTTCTGAGTCTTCGTAGCCAAACATACTTTTCCAACCCGGAGATAAATAGACGTAACCCGTCTGAATATTCCAGTCCCAAATCCCGTCATTGGCTCCTTTAACAGCTAGGGCAAATCGTTCTTCGCTCTGGCGGAGTGCCACTTCAGCTTGCTTTTGCTTCGTGATATCACTTAAGGTGCAAACCACGCGCTCTACGCTCCCATCCTCTGATATCTGGGGTTCTGCATTTACTAGTAGCCAGCGTCGATTTTGACTTTCACGATCCTCTATTCGCATAACGATATTGCGAACGGGTTGACGCTCACGAATCGCTTGCTGTACGGGTAGCTCGGTATCTAAAAACTGCGTACCATCTTCTTGCAGGATAAACCAGTCAACTCCAAATTTCTGATGCGTTAAATTCTCTGTCTTGAGATTCAGTAGAGCGATCGCAGCTTGATTACTAATGATAATTTCAGCATTGGCATTCAGCAGCAATACACCCACCTGCATCTCGCGAATCAGTGTGCGAAAGCGTTTCTCACTTTCCTGTAAAGCCTGCTCTCGCATTAACTGAGTCATCAACCGCCGATCATATAGGGAAGTTATCTGGGTCAAACTTAAAATGAACAGCGTTGCCATCCCAACCGCAACGGCTAGTAAGGACTGATTAAACGTTTGAGAATGCTCGATTGCTAGGTGTGTTTGGGGAATGAAGTGAGTTGCCCACATCCCGGTGTAGTGCATCCCGCTGATTGCAACTCCCATGACGAGGGCACTACTAAGTTTGCGCCAGATTGCGGCTTTCGAGGAATCTTCCTGGAGTCGAAACGCCAGCCAAAGCGCGGCAAAAGAGGCACTAATGGCGATCGCAACTGACAAGCCCACCAACCCCAAGTCATACTCGATCTTTGCTTGGAGTCGCATCGCTGCCATGCCTGTGTAGTGCATCCAAGCAATGGCAATTCCCATGCAAACGCCACCGCCCAGTAACAAGGAACGACCAGAACCCGGACGACTCAGCAAAAATAGGGCAATCCCAGAGGCAACAATACTACATAGAAGGGAGAGCAGGGTGAGCCATACATCGTAGTTGACAGCTAAGGGCAAGTGGAAAGCCAGCATGGCAATGAAGTGCATTGACCAAATTCCGGTTCCCATTGCTACCGCCCCGCCCAATAGCCAGAACAGGCGCACTCCTCCTAAGGCAGGTTTCACTCGCCCAGCTAAACCTAGAGCAATGTAAGAGGCGATTACTGCGATCGCAAAAGAAAGTGTAGCCAAGCTTGAGTTATAGGTGCCGCTCATTTCCATATCCATATCTATCAAACCGAATTTTCCGTTGTCCGTTGTCAGTTGTCAGTTGTTTTTTCCCATCGACTACTAACCACTAGGGCGTGTTTTCAAACTTTATTGGCTGCGTTGATGTCGGTTGAGATCCCCCTAAATCAGAGTTAAAAAGGGGGACTTTGACTGAATTCTCCCCCCTTTTTAAGGGGGGCTGGGGGGGATCGAAGGCTTTGAAAACACGCCCTAACCAGTGACTACTGACCAATGACACGCGAAGCGTGACCTTGCCAGATTCAGTAAATTTGATGGCATTCGAGAGGAGGTTAATTAAACAGGAACGCAATTTAATTTCGTCAGTCGTAACATATTGAGGAATATCCGATGCAATCTGAAAAACTAACTCAATGCCTTTGGATTCAGCTTTTAATCGCAGGGCTTCTATCAGCTGATAGCCGGAAATTCCTATCATGTGAATGGCTCTCGTATTGAACTAATTTTAATAAATAAAGACTACTGCGTCAGAGTTTAGACGAAGTGAAATAAAAAAATTGTAGTGCTATAGCTAAAGTAGATTGCTCAGTTTGCTAGTGCTTGCTTGAACCAATCTTCCAAACTGGAAATTACTTTTGTGTGTAGCAAACCCTGATGAATCTCTCACCACTACTATAAGATGTTATGGAGTGTATCATAATGCGTCGCTTGGGTTGCCAAATCTTTACTTCTTCTTATGATTTAGCCAGGTCTAAACATGATAGTTATGTAGTCGCGCTAGTAAAAGTGCGGCTTCTTTTTAAGTACCTAACGTGGTAAATTTAGCCATAAATGCAGGGATGGAGGCAGATTACATTAAATACCCTCCTACGGCGGAAGAAGTTAGGTTAGCTGAAAACAATTGCGATCGCATTCTCCTGACTGTTTATGCCATGTTAGGCGATCGCTTAAGGCACTCTCAGGCAAGTGGTAATCGCCCTGACATCAAACCGATTCATCATTTATTAGGTTTAGTTGTGTTTCAAGTTCAAGGAGTGTATAAACTATGAGTCACACCTACAGCATTCTTGGTCCCACTAAAAAACTTTCCCAGCTTATCGCAAACTCGTGGCTGAATGGACAGCAGCTTCCTAGTGATAAGCAAGAATTGAAAGAATTCCTAGTTAGCAATGATATCTTCTCTAATGAAGAAGCTAAATTATTTGAAATTGAGATATTAGATGGAAGTTCTCAAGGAGAAGGTTATATAGATGCGGCAAATTTTGAGGTTCGTATCCCGTATGCTGAACGACCTCAAGGAGTGACGGATCAGGAGTTAGAAGAATGGATTAACAGCCCCGAAGACTCACCTCCTTGGGTTCCCGAAAACGAAAACTTGAAAAAAGTCTTGATACCCTGGAAGACAATATATTCTAGGTAAGTAGTACTGAAAGTCTACTTGACTCACCACAAAGCCCAACCATTTGTTTTCTATTAGGTTTAGTTGTGTCTCAAATTAAAGGAGTGTAGAAGTTATGCCCTTCAACCTTGTCAGTCCTAGTAAAAAAATCTCCCAACTCATAGCCCAATCTTGGCTGAATGGAGAGCGACTTAGTTTTGATAAAAACTTTATGGTTGAAAACGGGCTTTTCTCTGAAGATGAAGCTCAATATATTGACGACATTCAGGTAGTAGAGGAATCTCCTGAACCTCGATTCGTCGGTACAATAACTTTGAATCAAGAAGGCCGTTTGCAAATATATATACCGTATCCTCAGCGACCTACTGATGTGAATGATGCACCGACAGATGAACAATTAACGAGATGGGTAAATAGTGACGTAAACTCCGAACCTTTTGTTCCGTGGGATGAATTTAGCCCATGGATACCCTATACCTCCTGCTAAAACTAGGATATTTCATTGCTTTGAAATCTACTGGACAGAGGAACTCAAGGTAAAGGAGCGAGTCAAATTAGGACAGAAGTTTGGGAGGGAATTGAAGACAATACTCTCCCAGTTTCTGTAGTGAATTTTAATAAAATCAAAGATTCCCAAGCTAAGACAGGACTAGGCAAGAGTAACTAAAATAACAAATCATTTTATCGAATACTATGCTGACTAAGCCGAGGTTAAAATATTGTTTTCACTTTGAATCTGTAGGTTCAGACGATATATTTCTCCTATCCGAAAGAGGTTCTTTTAGGCTAAACGGTCGTTTAAATCAACTGTTAACTCCTTGGCTTGATGGACATCATACCGTAGACGAAATTGTTGACCGACTGCAAGAAAAAGTATCTGCCACTGACGTTTACTATGCTCTAATGTTGATGGAACAGAAGGGCTACATTGTGGAAAGTGATAACCCCTTGCCATCTGACTTAGCTATCTTCTGCGAGCATTTAAACATCGAACCAAAAGAAGCTTACCGTCGGTTGCAAGCTACTAAAGTAGCGGTGAAGACCTGTGGTTCTAATCTTCCTACGTCTGAATTCAAAACTACTCTTGAATCCCTGCATATCCAAGTCTGTGAAGAAGCAGATATGGAAGTCGTCTTAACTGATGACTACCTCCAAGATGGCTTAGATAGCTTCAATGAAAAAGCCTTGCATTGTTTACGCCCTTGGATGCTGGTTAAACCCGTGGGAACAATTGTTTGGATAGGACCGATAGTTGTGCCAGGGAAAACCGGGTGTTGGCAGTGCCTCGCTCAACGCTTGCAAGACAATAGACCCGTTGAACGGTTTATCCAGAGACGTAAGGATATCTCAACCCCTTTAACATCCCCTCTCGGTTCCCTTCCTTCTGCATTGCAAACTGCTTTGGGGATGGCAGCAACTGAAGTCTTTAAATGGATTGTACGGGGAGAGAATAAACGGTTAGAAGGGGTGCTAGTGACTCATGATACTCTCACTCTGGAAAGCCAAAACCATAGTCTAGTTAAACGTCCCAATTGTCCGAGTTGTGGAGAAATCGTTAATGGGTCGAACAGGAAACCCTTGCCCGTTATTCTAGGACACCGGAAGAAAACGTTTACAGCAGATGGCGGACACCGTTGTTTTTCACCAGAAGAAACGCTGAGGAAATATCAACACCATATCAGCCCGATTACGGGAGTCGTTCGAGAACTAGGAAAAGCATTCACGGGGTCAAATGATCTAAGCCATACTTATGTGGCTAGGCATCATTTCGCCACCATGTTCGAGGATTTAGATTCCTTGCGCCGAAATGTCCACGGCAGAAGTGCAGGTAAAGGAAAGACTGACCAGCAAGCTAGGGCAAGTGCGTTTTGCGAAGCGATTGAGAGATATTCTGGTGTCTGTCAGGGGGACGAAATTCGGCAAAAAGGCAGTTATCAGCAACTGGGGGATAAAGCTATTCACCCCAATGCTTGTATGAATTTCAGCCAAGCACAGTACGAAAACCGCGCTTCATGGAATGCAAGCTGTTCTGGTTGGTTTCAAAGAGTTCCAGAACCTTTTGATGAGGAACGAGAAATTGACTGGACGCCTGTTTGGTCTCTGACTTATAAAGACTTTAAGTATCTGCCAACGGCTTACGGCTATTATGGCTATCCCAAACCCGAAACACTGGATTGTTGGGCTGACTCCAATGGTTGCGCGGCTGGCAATACGATGGAAGAGGCTATCTTGCAAGGCTTTATGGAGTTGGTGGAGCGAGACAGCGTAGCCTTGTGGTGGTACAACCAGGTCAAACGACCGAAGGTAGATTTAGACAGTTTTGATGAACCATATTTTCAAGCCCTCAAGGACTATTACCAAACACTTCAGCGCGAACTCTGGGTTCTGGATATCACCAGCGATCTGAATATTCCTGTTTTTGCCGCCATTACCCGAAGAACTGACCGAGAGGTGGAAGACATTACCCTTGGCTTCGGTGCCCATTTTGACCCGAAGCTTGCTATTCAAAGAGCGTTAACGGAGGTCAACCAGATACTTCCTTCAGTTTTAGCAGCAAAGGCTGATGGCAGTACGCTGTACCCTCCATCCGCCGATCGCCTTGCTCTAGACTGGTGGAAAACCGCGACGCTGGAAAATCAGCCCTATCTGGTTCCTGATGAAAGTATTGCCCCAAAAGTAGGTGCTGATTATCCCCAAGTTTGGAGTGATGACTTGCGGGACGATGTCATGAGCTGCAAGCAAATTGTAGAAAAACAGGGCATGGAAATGCTGGTTTTGGATCAGACTCGTCCTGATATCGGACTGAAGGTGGTCAAGGTAATCGTTCCTGGAATGCGCCACTGGTGGAAACGACTAGGTTCCGGGCGGCTTTATCAGGTTCCCGTTCAATTGGGTTGGTTGAAAGAACCACTCCAGGAAAATCAGCTTAATCCGTTTCCGATGTGGATGTAGCACTAGTAGGGTGGGCATTGCCCAGTAGAGTTTGAAAAGCTGCTCCAAGTGTTGGTGAGCAATGCCCACCCGACATCTTGGACAATCTAAAATCCAAAATCCAAAATCGATTGACCTATGTTTAACGGATATCAAATTGTTGATGTAGATTCCCATGTAACCGAGCCACCTGAAATGTGGGGTAAGTACCTTGAACCTGCATTTAAGAGCTTTGCACCGTCGCCGGACATGAGAATTAAGGGCGAAGAGATTATTAACAAAATCTCCCAGCAATTTCGTAGCACAGCGACAAAGCAGATGATGCAGAAACACCCGATGTCTGTACTCAATGGCTTTGACCCAGAGTCTCACGTCCGGGCGATGATGCAGATGGGGGTTGATATTTGTTTTCTTTATCCCAATACAGGGCTGTGGGTTTTTGCCAACGATACTATGACACCGCAAGTAGCTGGGGCATTTACCCGCGCCTACAACAATTGGTTGCGCGACTTTTGCAGTTATGACCCGGAAATTCTCAAAGGTGTGGGAGTAGTCAATCTTCATGCTCCTGAAGAGATGGTACGAGAATTGGAGCGAATAGTAGAGTTTGGCTGGAGGTCTGTCTTTGTGCAACCCAACCCCATTAAGGGGCGACTGCTGAGTGACCCTGCCTACGAACCTTTTTGGACAAAATGCGAACAGCTAGGGATAGCCGTTGGTCTTCATGCCTCTGCTCATGGTCGCGTACCAACCACTGGAGTAGATCGCTTTAATACTGAATTTGCCATACATGCCTGCTCTCATCCAATGGAACAGATGATGGCAATGCTCGCCCTGATTGAAGGAGGCGTGTTAGAACGTCACCCTAGGCTTAGGGTAGGCTTTCTGGAATCAGGCTGCGGCTGGCTCCCCTATTGGCTGTGGCGACTGGATGAAGAGTACGAGAACCTCGCCTGGGAGGTGAAAGATAACGTCAAGATGAAGCCTTCTGAGTACTTCCGCCGCCAGTGCTTTGTTGCGATCGAGCCTTCTGAACCTTATCTGGATTGGGTTATCCATTCTATCGGCTCTGATAACTTACTCTTTGGTACTGACTATCCCCATATCGATCACAACTCAGATATTGTGGAGAAAGCTGTGGCACTTGAGGAACGGTTATCCAAGAAAACCGTGCAAAAGCTTCTCTGGGATAATCCGGTTCGTTTCTACGGGATTGAATGAGAAAGTCTTTAAATGTGTTCAGGGAGTACTCTAAAAAAATGTGGGCTTTTAATTGGATTTGAGCTAACTTTGTAGAAAATTCTTACCTTGCTAAGAGCTTGTTTGTAAAGAAAGTCTTAAACACCACAATTACGAGCTTTGGAGGATATCTCCTCCTAACTTCCCCTAATCGAGGGAGGTTGGGGGGATTGTATTTTTTTACTCGCATCTTGCACCTGGCGACTGGAAGCCGCAGCTACATATACAGACAAAGCCTGCCTACGCAGGTTCCTAAGTGTAGATTTTTGGTTAGTCCGTGCAGGCCGACTTGGTTTGTGTAGCTGCGAGCTCTAATCGCCAAGGCTTCGTGCAAGCTCTGAATTTTACAAACACTTTCTAAGATTCACTTAATAAATTAGATTTTAGGAGAACCATACTATGAACGCAATTACTGACTACCAGATTATCGACAAAATCTACGAAAGTGATAATTCATTAGTTTATCAAGCTATCCTGAATCAGGATAATCAACCTATTATCCTCAAGATTCTTAAACAAGACTATCCCACTCCAGCAGAACTCACCCGATATAAGCAGGAATATGAAATCACCCGTTCTCTGAATCTGAATAGTGTTGTCAAAGCCTATGACTTGCAACGATATCAGAATAGTCTAGCTATGCTCTTGGAGGATTTTGGTGGAAAATCCCTAAAGAGTTGGATACTTGAACACCAGTTTACTTTGAAAGAATTTCTCACCATTGCTATCAAAATTGCTGAGAGTTTGGGCGCGATTCACGCCGCTAATATCATCCACAAAGATATTAATCCATCAAATATAGTTTTTAATCCTGTTACCGGACAACTCAAAATCATCGATTTTGGTATTTCCACCGTCCTCACCCGCG
>DATNPI010000491.1:0-6656 GCA_036703325.1 Coleofasciculaceae cyanobacterium | reverse complement strand
TGTAGCTGTTAATGAAGTGACGACTCAGTTACGTCGCGAAGTCGCTCACCGGATTGAGCAGCGTTTAGAAACTTACCTGGAAACTCCTCATCGGGTAAATCAAATTAATGCCGATGCGATCGCTCTGGATCTGTTAAATATACAGGACTTGCGTAGCCTACAGCCCTACTACTGGCGGCAGATTAAAGAATTTAACACCATCAGTCGGACAATGTTCATTCCCCAAGCAGGGGGCTTAGTAGCTGGTCATCGAACCGAGAATGGCAGCTTGCAAATTGCCATCCTTAACCAATCTACTGGTAATGACCTCTATTTCTATGACACCGATGCTCAGGGGAATCCTACCCAACTAGCGCAAGTCCGCCGCAACTTTATTGATACCCACCGCTTACCTTCCTATCAAACTGCGATGAAGGCAGGAAAACCCACCTGGCTTGATGTGTTCCAACGGGTGGGTACTCTTGAGATGACCATCAGTGCGGCTCAACCCCTCTATGATCGGCAGAAGAATTTTGTCGGCGTCGCCGCTTCTTTTCTTGACCTAGACCAAATTAGTAAATTCTTAAATTCACTTTCAATTGGTCGCTCTGGACAAACCTTCATCATGGAGCGAACGGGTCTACTAGTGGCTGATTCGACGCCCCAAAAGCCATTTGTTGTAAATAATGGCAAGCCAGAACGCGTCGCTGCGACCCAGAGTAATAACATTCTCATTCAAGCAGCCGCTCAACGTTTAGTTGAACACTTTGGCACCCTCACCAACATTACCGACAGCCAACAACTTGACTTTTCCCTCAAGGGTCAGCGGCAATTCCTGGAGGTACGACCCTTTAAGGATAGTCGAGGTCTAGACTGGCTGATTGTCGTGGTCGTGCCAGAGGCGGATTTCATGGAACGCATCAATGCTGACACCCGCCTGACTCTTCTACTGTGTATGTTGGCTTTAGTACTGGCGACAGTAATGGGAATACTCACTGCTCGCTGGCTCAGCAGACCCCTCATCCAGTTGAGCCAAGCCAGTATGGCGCTGACCTCTGGGAATTTAGACCAAAACATTGCTATAGAGGGGACAAAGGAAATAGAAGTTCTCGCCCAGTCTTTTAATCAAATGCAACAGCAGTTGCGAGCCTCCTTTGCCGCCATCGAGAAGACAAACTTGGAGCTAGAGGAGCAAGTCAAAACCCGGACAACAGAACTGCGCCAGTCGGAAGAAAAGTTCGCCCGTGCTTTTCGCTCCAGCCCTCACCCGATTGTCATCATTAGACTGGCTGATAAATGTTTAATCGAGGTCAATGATAGTTTCCTCAACATTTCTGGTTACGCCCTATCAGAAGTCATTGGACATACGGGGACTGAACTCAATCTTTGGGCGAATTGCGAAGAATGTGACAGAGTCATCCAGCAGTTGCAGAAACAGGAGATCATTCGTAACCAAGAACTGGCTTTTCGTACCAAGTCAGGCGAACTGAAAACACTACTTTTTTCATCAGAACTAATCAACCTAGAAGGACAGGCGTGTGTACTTACCGTTGCCAGTGACATCACGGAGCGCAAACGAGCCGAACAGCAACTGGCCGAGTCTCTAGCTTTGCTCCAGGCAACTCTAGATTCAACAGCTGATGGCATTTTAGTTGTGAATCAAAACCGTGATGTCTCGGTCTTTAACCAAAAGTTTCTAGAAATGTGGGCAATGCCAGAATCGCTGATGCAACCAGGTGTTGGAAGCGATCGCCTAAAGTTCATGGCTGACCAAACCCAAGACCCAGAGGCCTTTATTGCCAGAGTCTGGGAACTGTTCAGTTACCACCCCGAACAAGTCACCTTCGATCTACTGGAGTTAAAGGATGGTCGTGTTTTTGAGCGTTATTCTCAACCCCAGCGACCTGGTAGTGAAATTATTGGGCGCGTCTGGAGTTTTCGAGACATTACTGAGCGCAAACGCGTAGAGGAAGCGCTACGGGCTTCTGAGGTTGAACTGCGTACCCTTTTTGGAGTGTTGACGGATGTCATCCTTGTTCTAGATAACCAAGGATACTACCAAAAAGTTGCACCTACAGCTTTAACGAACCTGTATAGACCTCCCAATGAATTATTCGGCAAGAGACTGCATGATGTTTTTTCGGAAGATCGAGCGGATATATTTCTTGGCTACATTCGTCAGGTTCTTAACACCAAAGAAACTCTCAATGTTGACTACAGCCTAGCGATTGGGGAGCGAGAGGTTTGGTTTTCTGTCAGAATTTCCCCAATTTCAGACAATACTGTTATCTGGGTGGCACGCGATATCACTGAACGTAAGCAAGCAGAAGAAGCCCTGCAACGGAGCGAAATGAAGTTCCGGAATCTGTTTGAGAACTCTCAACTCAGTATCTTTTTTACTCGGATCGAGGATGGTCTGATTCTGGATGTTAATCAACGCGGTGTACAGATGTTAGGCTATGGCTGTGCAACTGAGGTGATTGGCAAGCGAGGCAGTGAGTTCTATGTCAATCCAGATGATCGGCTGCGAATGTTAGCCCAACTGCACCAAGACGCCGTGGTCAACAACTGGGAAATCCAGTATCGCAAGCGAGATGGATCATTGGGTTGGGGGTTGTTTTCATTACGCCTAAACGCCGAAGAAGGCTGCGTGGAAGCGGTGATTAACGATATCAGCGATCGCAAACGATTAGAAGAAGAATTGTTACGCTCCCAGCGCTTCCTCGACAGCATTGTCGAAAATATCCCCCTGGCATTGTTTGCCAAAGATGCTGCCAACGACTTCCGCAACGTACTGTGGAATAAAACCTGCGAGGAAATGTTCGGCATTCCTAGGGAGCAGGCTCTAGGGCGCAACGTCCATGACTTCTCTCCCTCCGAACAAGCCGACTTCTTCCGAGCTAAGGACTTAGAGGCAGTGGAGGCGGGTAAGTTGATTGAGATTGCCGAAGAGCCATTCGACACCAAGGCTCGAGGACAAATTCTGCTGCGAACCCTAAAGCTACCTCTATTTGACAACCAAGGCAAAGCAACACACTTGCTGACCATCTGTGAAGACATCACTGAGCGTAAACGCAGGGAAGAGGCCCTACGCTTGATTGTCGAGGGAACGGTATCCAAAACAGGCGATGACTTCTTTCGCTCCTGTGTCCGTTATCTTGCCGAGGTACTACAAGTTCGTTACTCCTTCGTCACTGAGTGTACCAATGAGGCAAAAACCAGAGTTCGTACCTTAGCGTTTTGGCAAGGCAAAGATTTTGCCGAAAATATCGAATATGACCTAGCGGCTACCCCTTGTGAAAAGGTCTTAGACGGGGAAACCTGCTACTACCCTGAAGGTGTGCAAGCACTGTTTCCTAACGATGAAGGTTTAGTTAAATTAGGGGTACAAAGCTATTTAGCAATCCCGCTTATTGGCTCATTGGGTAATATTCTAGGAAATTTGGCTGTGCTGGATGTAAAGCCGATGAGTCCTGAACCAGGTAGAGAGTTAATTTTGAAAATTTTCGCCGCTAGAGCCGGAACCGAACTAGAGCGTAAGCTAACAGAAGAGGCACTCCATCATCGCGCTCAAGTGGACAACCTGCTTAGTAGTATTTCCAGACAGTTTCTTGACCAGGACGTTGACAGCGCGATTAATTTCACACTACAAGCGATCGGTCAGCTCTTAGGCGCTAGTCGCAGTAACGTTTTTGAATACAACGATAACCACACTAAGGCAGTCATTACTCATCAGTGGTGTGCTGATCAAATCGAGTCATCGATTAAGGACATAGAGGAAATTCCAATTGAGACTCATCCTTGGTTCCACAGCCAGATTCTCAGCGGTAAATCTGTCCAAATACCCCGTAGCGCTGACCTCTTGGAAGCCACAGCAAAGAAGGCAAAGCTTGAAAGGCAATCTGCCCAATCAATAGTGTCTGCACCGATGATGTATTCCGGCAGAGTGGTTGGGTTTATTGGTCTTGATGCAGCCCATACCCCAAAGCTATGGAGTCAGGAGGATATCAGCTTACTCAAGCTTGTGGGTGAGTTAATTGCTATGGGTCAGGCACGATCCGCTGCTGAGTCGGCGCTAAGAGATGCTAAAGAGGCTGCTGAAGCTGCCAACCACGCTAAAAGTGCGTTTCTGGCTAATATGAGCCACGAACTCCGCACACCTCTCAACGCTATCCTTGGCTTTTCTCAACTGATGGTACGCGGCTCCTCACTCTCACAATCACAGCAAGAATATCTAGGAATCATTAGTCGTAGTGGAGAGCATTTGCTGGCTCTGATTAATGATGTTTTGGAAATGTCCAAAATCGAGGCAGGCAGGACAACACTAAATGAAAAGAGCTTTGACCTGTATGGTTTGCTTAACTCGCTGCAAGAAATGCTGCAACTGAAAGCCAAATCCAAAGGCTTACAGCTCATCTTCGATTGTGCTCCTGACGTTCCTCAATTTGTGCAGACAGACGAAAGTAAGTTGCGTCAGGTTTTGATGAATCTGTTAGGAAACGCTATCAAATTTACTCAACAAGGCTGTGTTACGCTTCGCGTGGTCAGTGGTCAGTGGTCAGTGGTCAGTGGTCAAGAAAAAACAACGGATAACGGACAACTGACAACTGACACAGCAAAGCTGATCTTTGAGGTAGAAGACACAGGCCCTGGAATAGCACCTGCTGAGATTGAAATATTGTTTGAAGCTTTTGTGCAAGCCGAAACGGGTCGGAAGTCTCAGCAAGGTACTGGTCTAGGTTTAGCAATTAGTCGGGAATTTGTGAAATTGATGGGTGGGGACATCACCCTCACTAGTCGCTTGGGTGAGGGAACTATTTTCAAGTTTGATGTCCAGGTTAATCTGGCATCCGTAAATCGGGTGCAAAGTCCTGTACCGCGTCAACAGGTGATTGGCAAGGAACCAGGGCAACCTGTTTATCGCATCCTAGTCGTTGAGGATGTCTGGGAAAATCGCCAGTTGTTGGTCAAACTGTTAGAGACGCTTGACTTTGAGGTACGGGAGGTGGTCAATGGTCTGGAAGCGATCGCTCTTTGGGAAAGTTGGCAACCCCACCTAATCTGGATGGATATGCGGATGCCGGTGATGGATGGCTATGATGCCACTAGCTACATCAAAGCTCAACCAAAAGGTCAACAGACGGTGATAATTGCCCTAACGGCTAGTGCCTTTGAGGAAGAGCGAACCGTGGCTCTTAGGGCAGGTTGTGACGACTTTGTGCGTAAGCCCTTTTCAGAAGAAGTGATTTGGGAAAAAATTGCTCTGCACTTGGGAGTGCGTTATATCTATGAACAGCAGGAACTTGCCTCTTTAACCCAATCAGAGTCTCCCCAAAAAAGTCTAACAATTGATAGCGTTAGCGAAAGCGTTGCGGCTCCGCAGGAGCTAGCGGGAGCGACTTTAGGAGCATCAGCTCTAGCTGTGATGTCTGCTTCTTGGGTAGCAGCTCTAAATCAGGCTGCCACAGAGTTGGATGCTGAGGTAATCTGGGAGTTGCTCTTCCAAATTCCTGAGTCACACACTCTGCTCAGAGATACCCTAGCAGAGTGGGTTAAGAACTTTCGTTTTGATCGAATCATCGATTTAACCCAAATTCGACTGAATGAACAGCAATCAAGCTCAGGGTGCTAAAGGCAACATTCTAATAGT
The DNA here is from genome assembly GCA_036703325.1 of Coleofasciculaceae cyanobacterium. Classification (GTDB taxonomy): domain Bacteria; phylum Cyanobacteriota; class Cyanobacteriia; order Cyanobacteriales; family Coleofasciculaceae; genus DATNPI01. The sequence goes on along the minus strand of DATNPI010000491.1, from coordinate 1,027 downwards.
TGATGATACACCGGACAATTTGCGCCTTTTATCTACCATGCTGAGTGAGCAGGGGTATAAAGTTCGGAGTGCAATTAGCGGGCAGATGGCATTGATGGGAATAAAGGCTTCGCCACCCGATCTAATTTTGCTCGACATCAATATGCCTCAGATGAATGGCTACGAGGTTTGCTCATCCCTGAAAGCAACGGAGGCAACCCGGCAGATTCCAGTAATTTTTATCAGTGCTTTGGGTGAAGTGTTGGATAAGGTGAAAGCCTTTAGTGTGGGTGGAGTAGACTACATCACCAAGCCATTTCAGATAGAAGAGGTTTTGGCTCGGATCGAGACTCACTTGACCATTCGAAATCTACAAAAGCAGCTTACAGAACACAATGTGCGCCTCAGGCAGGAAGTAAGCGATCGCTTGCTGGCAGAACAGGCAGAACGGGAGAAATCTCAACAACTGACGGAGGCTTTGCAACAACTAAAAGTTACCCAAGCTCATCTTGTCCAAAGTGAGAAAATGTCTAGCTTGGGGAATCTTGTCGCTGGGATTGCTCATGAAATCAATAATCCCGTAGGCTTCATCTACGGCAATCTCACTTATACCACTAAGCATACCCAAGACCTGCTGGAACTCCTGGAACTCTACCAAAAAGCCTTACCCCATCCTCCAACAGAAGTTCAGGAAAAAATTGAAGACATTGACTTAGAGTTTGTGAAGTCAGACTTACCGAAACTCATGGATTCCATGAAAGTAGGAGCCAAGCGAATCACTGAAATTGTCCAATCACTGCGAAATTTCTCTCGGCACGATGAGGCTGAACTTAAAAGCGTGGACATCCATGAAGGGCTGGAGAGTACCCTAATGATTTTGCAGCATCGACTCACAGCCAAGTCAAACTGCCCTGTGATCGAGGTAATTAGGGAATATAGTTCACTCCCCAAGGTTGAGTGCTACGCGAGACAAATGAACCAGGCATTCATGAACATCCTCAGTAATGCGATCGATGCTCTGTCAGGGTTATTTTCCACAGAGCAAGAG
>DATNPI010000475.1:0-12217 GCA_036703325.1 Coleofasciculaceae cyanobacterium | reverse complement strand
GCTGCACTAGCTGCTGAAAAGCCCCCTATCCCTCAATTCTGGAGGAACCGAAATTTTTTCCTCCAAAGTTGCGGTCAAGGGGGCTAATTTGTAAGTCGTATATGAGTTTCTGGCTATCTGCTACCGTTGGTCTCGGTCACCATAGCCAATTACAGCAACTTTATGCCGATAGACTAGTTCGCCTCCATACCAACCAGAAATCCCAAGAAGCGCTGCAACAACGACTGAGATGAGTAGTCCGGTGAACACGACATTCTCTACTCGATCGCCCAGCCGTAGCCCCAAGTTAATCGCTGTCAGCACAAGTGCTGTTACATTGGCATACATATGCGCCCAGCCAGCTGTGTGTTTCCGAACCCGACCAATTTTGATGAAATCGAGTAAGCCAGTGATGGCAGCCACGAGACCCGTGATTAATCCAGCCACGATTAGCCAAAATGAAGCGCGTGCCCAGAAAAGGTCACCTAGCAACCAGTAAGCTATATCGGTTGCGGGTGCTGAAACCAGAAGACCAATGGGAAAAGTGATGAGCGCAGGATGGAGGGGATGACCTGCGATCGCAACTGTACTTGTTACGCCAGTATCGCGATAGTTACTCTCCTCACTCTCTATTACAGGTGGGATATTGGGAGTTTGTGTCATGAAAGCCTCTCTTGTTTGTTTATAAGTTCTGTATTGGTCGAAAACAGTTGTTGAGATTAAACAGAAGGAAATTGCGTAACGCTGGCTTCCGCATACAGTATCAGCTTGCCTGCTTCCACCTCAAGCTGATGAATACGCAGCGAAATCCCTTCCATTTCGAAGTTGCGTAAATTCAAGATTTCACTAGCCTTGTTCATCAAAACCCGCGTGAGTTCTGGCGAAAGTTCGTTTCCTTGTGCGTACTGGACATCCTCAAGAGAAACGCCCCCTTCACCAGTGCTGACGCAAGGTTTCGTAGTGAAGGAAACTGTCCTTGTCTCACCCGTTTGTTGCACCAGAATTTGTACATCTATGGCAACTTTGCCATCAGCTAGCAGTTGGCAATCCACTCGCTGGGTGTCAACCATCATCGGCTTGCCATCAACCTGCGCCTTCAGATTACGCATCTGGCCACAGAGAGACTCCGAGTTGAAGGCGCGATTAATATCGGCTTCGGTTAAGACTACACGAGCTTTACCTTCAGCAGGCTGAGTTAGTTTAATGTTGCCCATGAGGGCTTGCAGGGGATTAACGGCGATAGCGCTGATCTGCATTTCCATGTTTTCCATACGCAAGTCGTCGTGCATCACTAGACCATCACCGTTAATGGTGATTGATTCCAGTTCTCCCTGAGCTAGCTTGGCTGGGTCGGTCTTGACGTGAACTTCTAATCGTTCGACTTCATCCAGTTGTGTGGACAAAGCAACTTCTGCAATTTTGTTCAGCGCCTGTTCGCCCAGCCCTAGCTTGTCTTGCGTCACTGCCTAATCTCCTAGTGGCCTGTTATCCAGTCAATCTAACGGCTAGGAGTGAGTAGCGTATCTGCCTCACGGCAGAGGAAATTTATGAATCAGACGCCACGCGCTTAAAGCGCACAACGAAGTAATGAACGTTTCTCTCGCCTCTATTTTCGAGTTAGTTGGTAATGCCAGATCATGAATCGGGAAATTTCTCAACACGAGCTTGGGCTTGAAGCGTCAACTTACCCTTTTGTACATCTAGTCCCTTGAGACGAAGCGACATCCCTTCGAGTTCAAAGTTGCGTAAGTCCAACAATTCGCCTGCCCTATCTAACAACGCTGCCGTAAGTTCTGGTGATAACTCTTGCCCCTCAGCGTACTGAACATTCTCTAGTTCTACCCGTTCTCCACCAGCACTCATGCGAGGCACAGTAGTGAAGGATATCTGCTTAGTCTCGCTGGTTTTGTTCGTGACAATTTCTGCTTTGAGTGCAATCTTCCCGTCGCCAGGTAGACTGAACTGCACCTGACGCGTGTTAATTATCATGGGTTGACCATCTACATTCACGTCCAAGTTTTGAAGCTTGTCGTGGATATACTCAGAGTTGAACGCCCGCTCCATATCTTGTTCCGCTAGGACAACGTGAGCCTCAGCATCTGTTGGACGGGTTAGTTCAATTTTCCCAAAAGCGACACTAAGGGGATTAATGGCAATGCTGCCCGTTTTTACTTGCAACTCTTCTGCTCGTAGGTCTTTCTGCATCACCAGACCCTGCCCTTCAATTTTGACAGAGTCTAGCTGTCCTTGAATAAGCTTGCCCGGATCGGTGCGGATATCGACTTCCAGATTTTCCGCTTCATCCAGCTGTGTGGACAGCGCTACCTCTGCGGCTTTACTCAGCGCCTGTTCCCCAATGTCTCCCATATTTTGCGTCTCGTACTTTGTTTTTTGTTACGTGTCCTTGACAAAATTTAGGCGATCGCTTTAGTAGGTTAATCTGTCTGACGGCATAAGGTATGAAATATTACCTATTCAAGCAAGCACTCTTGCGATCATGAATCTGACAGGTCTTCTTGCTGAAGCTGCTCTAGTTCTTCAGCTAAGGTCTTTTCCAGCACATCTATAACTACGTGGGGGTCAGCTGGTTGCTGCATCACCTCTGCCTCCGGATCGTGCCGATCTTTCACATTGGGAAGATCACGACGCAGTTCCTCAATCAAGGCAATCAGTTTGGCGATTTTTTGCTCAGACAGCAGATTGAGTTGTAGGCTCAGTTGTGCTCGCTGTTCCGCCAGTTTTTCTTGTCGTTGTTGCGCCATCAGTACCCCAGCCGTCATCAGCAAGGAAGCAAGGCTAAGCAGATGTTCCAGCCATTCAAATGGCGGCGGGTCGAATCGTGGAAAGCCGAACTGGCGGGGCAAGACATTGGGCAGTATCCACAGAGTCACGACAAGCAGGATGCAATACAGAAAAACCGGACGACCGAAAAAAGCCGTCACGGCTTCCACGACTCGCTGAGTTCGGGATAGATCTTTTTCCGCTTTAGCCTGCAAGGCGATAACAGCCTCAATATTTCGGCCAAGGGGGTCTGGTAAGGGAGCAGAAGGTATAACGACTTTGCTTTTGTAACGTGCTGTCTGGCTTTCTTCTTGTGAGTTTTCAGAGTTTTTTGTCCGACCACTATTCATGATCCAGTTCCTTATGGGCGAGAAGAAAGCCATACGGGTGTGTCCACTTTAATCGAGTCTATCAATTTGCTTATTCCCTGATGCAGATACACAGCTTAGAGTTAAGCCTCTAGAGTAACCAGTAGCACACGAGGAGATTACAAACTCATGCCAGACGAGCCACGGCTGGAGGAGCAGGCGCTCTCGGAGGCAGCCGAGATGGCGATATCCACGCAGTTAGATGGAGTTGAGAATATAGACGTAGATGTCCAAACCAATCTGCTTAAAATGGTTCAGGGACAAGTGGACTCTGTTTCGATGACTGGTCAGGGTCTGGTGATACAGAAAGATATACGTCTGCATGAACTAGAACTGCACACAGACGGCATTGCAATCGATCTATTTAGCGCCATTTTTGGTGAGATTGAACTGAACAAGCCAGTAGAGGCTACTGTCCGTCTTGTACTAACAGAACAAGATATCAACCGTGCCTTCAACTCAGATTATTTCCGCCGTAAGTTTCAAGGTCTAGAGTTAAACGTGGATGATGAAAGCGTAACCTTGGAACCACAACAGCTAAAGGTTTATCTGCCGGGTGGCAGCAAGATGGAATTCAGCGGAACTATTCTGCTGCACGAAAAGAGTAAAACTCAGCGTGTTGGCTTCACTGCCATGATTCGCCCACGCACTCTAAAGCAACCTCTGTTGCTGGAGGCGTTCAATTGTACTGAAGGAGAGGGTCTTTCACTGGAACTAGCGATCGCCTTCCTGAAGAAGGCAAAAGAACTGCTGAATTTGCCCTTTTTTGACCTAGAGGGAATAACGTTTCGTATAAAGCAGCTGGAGGTGCAAGAGGGCAGCATGACCCTTCATACAGAAGCCTACGTCAGGCAACTTCCTAACTTGTAAATAGCGGCTAGTGCAGTGCGGCAGAAATAACCACCCGTTAAAAAAGGTTCAAACGCTTACTGTAAAAGCTTTCTTCCCTTCTGCCTGGTCACTGAGCGTGTCGAAGTGCTGCCTCATGACTGGTCACTGAGCGTGTCGAAGTGCTGCCTCATGACTGGTCACTGAGCGTGTCGAAGTGCTGCCTCATGACTGGTCACTGAGCGTGTCGAAGTGCTGCCTTCTTGCACTAGGGACGGAGCTACATTTCTTTAAAAACAGCCTCTAATACTTGCCACCCGTTAATGTTTAGGGGCTACTCAGTTGACAGTTACCAAAAAACTCTTTATCGACATCTGTCACCTTAAAATTTTACTTTCTAAATAGACTTTAAGAAAATACTTATTAGTTAATATAATCCAGATAAAACTTTTTTGTGAGTTAAGCAAATAAATCAAAAAAACATCTACCTAAGGTGTTAGCCTCCATCGGCAACTAGAGAAAAGTAAAAAAACGTAAACAGCCGTAAAACATTAAGCTTTCTAGTTTTTCTGGCTACTCAATAGCTAATCCGTCAAGAGAAGGATGGCTCAACTTATACCTTAATGACAAACTTAAAAGCGTTGAGATTAATAAAGATCCTTAAAGAGAGCAACAGATGCCTGTAACAATTGATGATGCAAAACGTACTGCGATCGCTCAAAAACTGGAAGACATGAAAGCGGTCCAGAACCTACTTATTTCCAACGAGCAAAGACTAATACAATCCATTACGGATGAAGAGATTCGTAAGCGTCTACAGGACTTTCTCCGAGACGACCAGAAAAATCTGGGTGTTCTAGACACTGTGATTGTTCAGTACGGCGTAAAGGGACAGCCGAAAGAGACAACGCAGAAGCTAGTTGAGCAAGTTCAGCAACTGATGGAAGGCTCCGAGCTGACTGTTTATGAAAAAGTAGCTCAACACGAACTACTTAAGCATAAGCAGGCGATGGCGGGTCTCTTGGTACACAAAGCTGCCCAGGTTGTTGGCGCTGACGTTATGGCGGCTATCACCCCGTTAAATGCTGTTAACTTTGACAACCGCGCTCATCAAGAACAACTCAAAGGAATCCTGGAAATTCTAGGCACCCGCGAACTGACCGGACAAGAGCCTGATCAAGGTCTATGGGGTCGCGTACAAGATGCTGTTGCTGCCTTAAGTGGTGTAGTTGGTAGTGCAGTCACTCGCAGTGATGATGAGATGAGAATCCGCGATCTCATCCGCATGGATCATACCAAGGTTAATACCCTCTTTGTGGAAGCTCAAGGCACCAACGATCCTCAAAAACTCCAAGAGTATTTCGGTCAAATCTACAAAGACCTAAGCGCCCACGCTACAGCTGAAGAACAAGTTGTCTATCCAGCAATACGCTCCTACTACGAAAGGACTCAGGACCTGTACAATGATCAGGCTGAAATGAAGCAGTTGCTGGAGCAGATTAAGGCTTTGAATCCCTCAGCTACCGATGACTTCAAAGGTCAAATTCAGCGGCTGATGCAGGCTGTAATGGCTCATGTGCAGCAAGAAGAGAACGAGATGTTCCCCAAAATCAGTGACAACTTCAGCCACGAGCAAGAGAAGCAAATGGCCACTGAGTTCAAAACAGTTAAAAGCAAGCTACAAGACGAAATGGCAGCTTCCAAAAAGTAGTAGCTGACTGATCTGATCTGAAGCAGATACCTAAAAGAAATTAGCTGATACTGGAGAGTCCCACCACTTAAGTTGTGGGACTCTTTTGATCTGAACTGCCTCCCTAGAAAGAGGCTTGTAACCAAATCGAGAGAGGCCTAATAGACTTCTCTCGATTTGGTTTGAGTGACCGACGTTTGGCTGTTAGAAGTAACAAGACTTACGCACCTGCCCCTTGCTTCCTCTGCTCTCCCTGTCGCTATGTAAAGTAAAATGGCGTACTTCACTCTTTCTCTGGAAGTTGGGGGAGGCTAATCGGCCGATATTGTGTAAGTTCTGACTGATGTTAAGCAGCTAGAGAAAAAAAAACTTAATATATTTAAAGCAAGATTCCCCCACTGCTCTCTTAGCAAAGGCGGGATTAAAGGGTGCATCAGGTTTCAATTTCCTAAAATCTACATACTTATTGGACTGTTGCTGGCAAGAAACGCAACAGTTGTGAAATCATGAACCCTGATGAACTCTTGAGGAAATATGCAGCGGGAGAGAGGGATTTTTTTCTCGTCAACCTGAGTGGAGTCAACCTCCAGCAAGTAAACCTAAGGGAAGCTGATTTGTCTCAGGCGAACCTGAGTCAAGCTAATCTGTTGCATGCAAACTTGAGTCGTGCTGCTCTGGGTTCAGCTGATATGCGGAAAGCTAACTTGGAGGCAGCTAACCTACAGGGAGCCGATTTAACCGGAGCTGATTTGATGGGTGCTAACTTAAGCGAAGCTAATCTGAGTTTCGCTGGTCTAACTGGTGCAGATTTGAGTGCAGCCTATCTGATAGTGGCTGGCTTGACTGGCGCAGACCTAAATGGAGCAGACCTCAAACAGGCTAACTTAGTTGGAGCTAACCTGCGGGGAGCGACGCTGATTGGAGCGAACCTCTGCCAGACAAACCTCAGTAAAACGTACTTGTATGAGGCAGACTTTAGCGAGGCTAACTTCGATCAGGTCAACTTGCAAAGAGGTTTATATAACGAAAAAACTAAGTTTCCGCTGGGGTTTGACCCAATTGAGGCTGGAGCCTACTTGATTGCTCCTAATGTGTCACTTTTAGGAATAAATTTGAGTGGGGTTGATTTGACTGGAGTCAATCTACATGGGGCTAACCTGAGTGGAACAAACCTGAGTAAGTCAAATTTAATCTGGGCGGACTTGAGCGAAGCCGACTTGAGTAATGCTAATCTAAATGGAGCCAATCTGAGTGGGGCTAATCTGAGTGGAGCCAACCTGGACGGAGTTAACCTCGATGGAGCCAACCTCAGTGGAACTACAATGCCAAATGGTGACCTACACAATAGCCAGATAATAGTGCGACAAGCGAGAAACAGAAAGACTTCACCTAAGTGCGGCTAGCCTATCTGTGGCAATGGCTTTGCTCTCAAGTTAGACGTCCATGAGCTGGCACTCACAGACATTGGATGAAAATTTCTTTTCTCCCCCTCTATTTTCCAGTCGTAGAGACGTTCCGCCGGAACGTCTCTACAAGTTTGTGCGGGTTGCTGAAAAGGGGGTACAAAACCCGGATTTGGTATTAGGCATCATGGGCGATTACGCACACTCATGAAAATCTCTCCTAACTCGTGACCCCTGACCCCTGACTGCTATTTTCAAGTCAGGCACCATGAGCTGTTGGTAGGAGAGAGATTCTTGTGAGATTACTGAATCGAGGCTCTAATGTCTCGAACAGAGCTATGCCATTGTGACAACAGCTTATCGGCGAGCCACGCCATCTTGCCGCGCGGCCCGTTGTACAGCACCAGCAACTGCTGTAACAACTCGCTCGTCAAAGACTGAAGGAATGATGTGTTCCTTGTCTAAGTCTGTGGCACTAACTAGAGAGGCGATCGCAGCTGCCGCTTCCAGGTACATATTGGCGGTAATCGTTGAGGCCCGACAGTCTATTGCGCCGCGAAAGATGCCGGGGAACGCAAGGACGTTATTAATCTGATTCGGGTAATCACTGCGGCCTGTTGCCATAACAGCAACATCATGAGCTACCAATTCCGGCTGAATTTCGGGGATGGGATTCGCCATCGCCATCACTATTGGCTCTTTTGCCATAGAGCGTACCATTTCGGGTGTAAGGACGCCAGGGACGCTGACCCCCAGAAAGACATCGGCCCCGGAGAGGGCACCGGCAAGGGAACCGACGGCGTCAACAGCGAATTCGCGCTTTTGCTCAGTTAAGTCATGGCGTTTTTTGGAGAGGATGCCTTTGGAGTCACATAACCAAATCGTCTTGGCACCGGCTTTACGCAGAAGCCGTGCGATCGCGATTCCAGCAGCTCCAGCCCCATTAATCACAATCCGAACATCTTCTATGGATTTACTTACCAGTTTCAGGGCATTGATCAAAGCAGCGAGGCTAACAATCGCTGTCCCGTGTTGGTCATCGTGAAACACTGGAATATCCAACTCCTGCCGGAGTCGCGATTCGATTTCAAAGCAACGTGGGGCGCTGATATCTTCCAGGTTGACGCCGCCGAAGACGGGAGCAATGTTTTTGACAGTTGCGATAATAGACTCTGTATCTTGATTCGCTAAACAGATCGGGAAGGCATCGATCCCAGCAAATTCTTTAAATAGCATGGCTTTCCCTTCCATCACCGGCAGCGCCGCCGCCGGGCCCAAGTTTCCTAACCCTAATACGGCACTGCCATCGGTGACGATGGCAACAGTATTACATTTAATGGTCAAAGAGTAAGCCTGTTCGGGGTCTTCGGCGATCGCGTTACAGATCCGACCGACACCGGGGGTGTAGGCCATTGCCAAATCGGATTGGGTATGCAATGGCAGTTTGCTCTGCATACTAATTTTGCCGCCGCGATGCAGGTTGAATGTGCGATCGTAGACATCGACAACTTTTAGATCCGCCAGTGCCTTAACGGCTTGCACAATCTTCTCCGCATGTTCAGTGCTGGTGGCATCAATGGTCATGTCGCGAATGGAAATCTTCCGCGTCTGCTCAACGAGGGTAATCTGCCCCAGATTGCCGCCGACTAATGCGATCGCCTGAGTGACACTTGCTAACATCCCAGTGCGGTTGGGCACTTCTATGCGAATCGTTAAACTAAAGCTAGGGTTAGGTGTTAGGTCTACCATTCTGTATTGATATTGGATTTTCCATTTTAGAGTTGAGATTGAGTCCAAATCCCAAATCCAAACTCTAAAATAACCTCTAGCCTATAGGAGCTTGTCAACTGACAATTGTACTAAGTTACACCAGTCGGAGGTGATGCGCCACATTTATGGCTAGTCTTTATACAGAAATTGATATCAATGCCCCAAAGCACAAGGTTTGGGGGGTCTTGCTCCAGAAAGAGCAGTGGAAGTACTGGAACACCTTTCTTTTTGACTGTGACTCGAACTTGCCGTTTCAGCAGGGGCAAGAAATCTCTCTGTCGCTGCGACGACTTCCAAATGAGGAGGAAACCGAGTTTGAGCCTTTAGTTACACGAATTCAGCCAGAGGTCTGCCTTAGTTGGGTTTCCTCAATCCCCGGCTTTCGCAATGAGTATGTTTTTGAGCTGCAAGAGATTGGTGTTGGTCGTACCAAATACGTCCACAAAAACAATTATTCAGGAATTCTGACTCGTGTTTTTCTGCCGTTTATTCGGGAAGACGAACTGCGGGGTATTCAAAGAATGGCGCGGGAGTTGAAGCGATACGTTGAGGGGTACTGAATTTCGGAAGATAGAGGGGGAGAGAGGGAGAGGGGGAGCGAAATTACTGTGTATGAACGCAACTTGTTATAAACCTCAAAAATAATTATGGATTTAATCCAAGCAAAAGCTTATCTGTATCCAGATTCTGTCACTTTTCAAGTGAGTACCAATTTATGAGAGGGTTCGTAGAAAGGCTGTGTTATTCGTGGTTGAACCCATTCGGCATGATCGCTCCACTCAGATTGGCGTCACGCAGTGTCACCTGATTCAGATTGGCATCAAGTAAAACAGCTTCAACTAAAATCGCCCCAGTCAGGTTAGACCAGCAGAGTTTAGCCCGATATAAATTCACCTTTGTCAGATTGGCTCCCCGCAGGGTTGTCCAACTCACACTTGCACCTCTCAAGTTGGCTCCACTCAGAATGGCGTCTGTCATGTTAGTTCCACTCATTTTTGCTCGGCTCAAGTCTGCCTGACTCAGATCTGCTCCGCTAAAGTTGGCTCCGTGCAAGAGGGCTTTTGATAGATTTGCCCCTTTCAGGTTCGCCCCAAGTAGGATGGCATTCGTTAAGTTCGCCCCTTCCAGAATGGCTCCCATCATAATGGCGTTAGAGAGATTGGTTCGGTTCAAGCAGGTCTCGATTAGTTTGGCCCGACTCAAGTTGGCTTCCCGGAGAATCGCCTCACTGAGAATCGCTTCAGTTAGGATGGCTCCACTCAAATTGGCTCGAGTCAGGTTAGATGTTCGCAGACTGGCATCACTCAAGTTGGCTTCACTGAGATTCGCCTGACTCAGGTTGCTTCCGATTAAGTTGGCTTCACGCAGGTTGGTTCCTTGTAGGTTAGCGTGAGAGAGATTTGCCTCACGTAGGTTAATGCTTTCTAGAGATGACCCAGTGAGATTTGCCTCACTCAGGTTAGCTCCTCGCAAGTTGGCTTGGCCCAGATCAACTCCCAGGAGAGACGCCCCCTGTAGATCAGCATTTCGAAAGTCCCGTCCCCCTGCCGCATATTGCTTCAGCAGTACATTGGCATCCATGATTATTTGCCTCGCGTGTCGTTTTTAAATAAGCTCAGAAAGAATAATTTTCTCTCTTGGCTGGCAAATAAAGACAAGAATTAAACACGGAGATATTAACTCTGTGACTTTTCCCTAACCGCCTTAACACACTCAGGTTGTGTCGGCGGATGTCCAAGTGGCTCTCGAAGCAAGACAGCAAGCCAAACGATCGTGCCTTCTGAGACAATAGACCTCTTGCATAAATCCTTGAAACCCCACCCCTAAAAGGAGAGGGAGTAAGATTTCTTCCCCCCGTTTCGGGGGGATTGAGGGGGGGTAATTCGACTTTTGCAAGAGGTCTAATCAAAAAATAGATGAAGAGCTGTAGTTACGGTCAGCCCTCAGCTTATTGACAAGTAAAGCAATCAAGTGCTATAGCATTTAAGCCGCTGTCCTCAACTCCAACGGCTGATAGATTAAGGGAAGAATACACCAATGCCGGATAACTTTAGAAGCCAAGTCGTTACCCAAGGCGTACAGCGATCGCCTAACCGAGCCATGCTACGAGCCGTTGGTTTCGGAGATCAAGATTTTACTAAGCCGATTGTGGGCGTTGCCAATGGATACAGCACGATTACTCCTTGCAATATGGGGTTGAATGGGTTGGCACTTCGGGCAGAGGCGGGAATTAAAGATGCTGGTGCCATGCCTCAGATGTTTGGCACGATTACGGTAAGTGATGGCATCTCGATGGGTACTGAGGGGATGAAGTATTCCCTGGTGTCGCGAGAAGTCATTGCCGATTCCATTGAGACAGCTTGTAACGGCCAGAGTATGGATGGGGTGCTGGCGATTGGCGGCTGTGATAAGAATATGCCAGGGGCGATGATTGCGATCGCACGAATGAACATCCCCGCAATTTTTGTTTATGGTGGCACGATTAAACCGGGACATCATAACGGGCGCGACCTGACCGTTGTTAGTTCCTTTGAAGCCGTGGGACAATATAGCGCTGGCAAGATTGACGAAGCGGAACTGACTGAGGTGGAACGTAAGGCTTGCCCTGGTGCAGGTTCCTGCGGTGGGATGTATACAGCCAACACCATGTCTTCAGCATTTGAGGCGATAGGGATGAGCTTGCCTTATTCTTCGACGATGGCAGCTGAGGATGCTGAAAAAGCTGATAGTGCTGAGAAATCTGCCTTTGTATTGGTAGAGGCGATTCGTAACCAGTTGTTGCCGCGACAGATTCTTAGCCGCAAGGCGTTTGAAAATGCAATTTCTGTAATTATGGCAGTAGGTGGCTCAACGAACGCGGTGTTACACCTATTGGCGATCGCTCATGCTACTGGTGTCGAGCTATCTCTAGATGACTTTGAAGTGATTCGCGGTAGAGTGCCCGTACTGTGTGACCTGAAGCCTAGTGGCCGATATGTAGCGACTGATTTACACCGCGCCGGTGGCATTCCCCAGGTCATGAAAATGCTACTGGTGCATGATTTGTTACACGGCGACGCTGTAACTATTACAGGTCAAACGGTTGCGGAAGTGTTAGCCGATATTCCAGAAGAACCATCAAAAGACCAAGATGTGATTCGTCCTTGGGATAATCCACTGTATGCTCAAGGACACCTGGCTATTTTGAGAGGCAACCTAGCGACAGAAGGGGCGGTTGCTAAAATCACTGGCGTCAAAAAGCCGCAAATTACTGGCCCTGCACGGGTGTATGAATCCGAGGAAGCTTGCCTGGATGCAATTCTTGCCGGACAGATTAACGCAGGCGACGTGATTGTTATCCGCTACGAGGGTCCAAAGGGTGGCCCAGGGATGCGGGAAATGCTGGCTCCTACTTCAGC
>DATNPI010000474.1:0-3991 GCA_036703325.1 Coleofasciculaceae cyanobacterium | reverse complement strand
AACGCCCTGACTCCAGCACGTTCTAGTCTGGTTCCTTCCTTAGCTTCTTCGAGGAGTTGCAAGGCTTTCTGTTTTTCTTGCTTGGCTTCTTCAAGCAGTTGCTCGGCTTGTTGTATCGCCGAGGAGAGGATTTGTTTGGTTTCCCGTTCAGCTTCCAATTCCCTCTGCATTTGAAGCATGAATAGTTGTTGGCTAGCCGCTAAGAAATCATCGTCCTCGACGCTCAAGCTTTTACCCGTTTTCCACTCCAATGCTTCGGCTAATGCTTGTCCCCGCAACAGCCGTGATTCATCCTGATGGTTGGACGCTAACCAGGCATTGATAGCTTGACTATAGGGTCGCAGAGCAGCTAATTCCTGATCTACCCAACTCAGGTTAAAAACATATTCGTAGATGCGGTTATAAACCCTCAACTTTCCCTGCTGCTTGACTACTAACCCTGATAGCCGCAAGTCCATTTGTTCGGGACTGTCATCAGCGGTTACTTCTCCCTGTTGCAAAATTTGTTGATAGAGTCCCAGCAGGCGACTGGCACGTTGTTCATTTCTGAGGAGGCGATCGCGTATTGTCTTCAAATGCTCCGGTTCATCCTGAGATTCCCAGTTTTCGATAATGCGATCGCGTACCAACTTCTCCACCCACTCTTGCTCGTTTCCCGTTGAAACCTCAGACTCAGCACTCAGGATAAGCTGGCAAACCTTTTGCGTGAGAAACGGCTGGCCCCCTGTCCAGTCCAACACCGCTTCCAGCACGTCCTGAGGATTGCGGGCTTTTTTCGCTAATCCCAGAGCCAATGGTTGAGCTTCAATAAGCCGAAAGCCAGCCAGTTCAATCGCTCGACCAATATTGAAAGGAGTGCGCCGCTTGTCTTGAATTAAATCCGAGGGCGTCGCTACGCCAATTAGAGCGAACGAGAGCCGTCGGTAATTAGGATTATCCGCCCGCTTGTTATAGCAGTCGCGGATGAGAGAAAAAAAATCATCAATGTTGAACTTTAAGCTGAGAATGCTATCGATTTCGTCCACAAAAATTACGATATTTTCAGGAATCGACTCTAACAGCACCTCCTCGATAAACTTACTCAACCGCTTGACAGAAGACAGCAATTTTTGCTTAAACCACCAGCTATTTAAATCAAACGTATCATACAGATTCAAACCGCTAACAATGCTGTCAATTACCCCGGCATACCATTGTTCAGGAGTAATATCGGCGGTGCCAATGGCAGTAATGTCAATTCCAGCACAGGCGATCGCTTCCGCTTGCAACCGCTGCATCATCCGTACCCGCAGGCTGGACTTGCCCATCTGCCTAGAGTTGAGGACATAGCACAACTCCCCCGTCTTCAATCCCTCATACAAATCAGAGTCCGCCTGCCGTCTAACATAAGTAAGAGCATCAACAGGTAAACTCCCGCCAACTTGATATTCGTAGGCTGAGTTTGGTTCTAGGATCATTAATAGATGAATCTAAGGAAAAGACCGATTAAGTCGAACTCAATCCAAAATCCAAAATCTACTTAGTTAGTGCTTTTTTCGCGCCTTTTTTACCAACTCTGGAATCTGGGAAGGGCGTTCAGCTACTGGTACTTTTGCTTGCTTAAACGCTGCCACTTTGTGTTGGGCCGTACTGGCTTTAGTGACTGGCCCTGATAGCTGCGCCGCAATAATCGCACCAGCATTCCCAACTTGCTTGTCCACAGGTGTATAGCGTCCGGCAACGTAGGCAACTACTGGTTTATCAATTGCCTCAGCAATGTACTGAGCGGTTTCTTCTTCGCTACCGCCACCCGTCTGATCGATTAAGACAATGGCGTCTGTTTTATCATCCCTTGCCAACAAATTTAGCCACTGGTAAAAAGAAGAACCAACAATCACATCAGTGCCTAGATTGATACTAATTGACTGTCCCATTCCGGCTTCGGTTAATGCCAAAGCCACTTCGTAGGTAAGAGTACCAGCGCGGCTAATTAGTCCAACTGAGCCAGGTGTATAAAATTCACTCTCCTGAGTACCCAGCAAGATTTTTCCCGGCACAATAATGCCAGGACTGCCGGGTCCAACAATAAGAGTATTGGTGGCTTGCGCTTTCCGAAGCAGGCGAACCATATCTAGGGGAGGGATGCCACCAGTGACGAGAATTATTTTGGGGATACCAGCCTCGATCGCTTCTAGTGCAGCATCCAAGACTAAGTATGATTCCACAAAAATAATTGTCGCATCGACCGAGCCAATCTGCTGACGTGCCTGATCTACCAAGTCAAAAACCGGAATGCCCTGAATTTCCTGCCCTCCCTGACCGCTACTAACCCCCGCCACCACATTCGTACCATAAGCTTTCATTCGAGCCGCATGATATGAACCTAGTGGTTGTGTAATGCCCTGTACCAGGACTTTGCTGTCTGGCGTTAAATTCATAGTTGCCGGATATGAAAGCACTGTAGATGCTTAGTTGAGCATAACAAGAACAGTCACGCTGAAGGCTGAAGTGTAAAGGATGAAGGCTGAAACAGGCCCATAAATAAATTCAGTAGATTGAAATAAGGACGCGCCAATTATTAGCGACGCCCAACGCCTGCCTCTAATTGGATGTTTATTCGTCTTTCCCATAAATAAATTTAAGGGCTTGAGACAATTGCTAACCCCACTTTCATACTTCATACTTTTTGGTCAGCGCTTCCCAGATCAGAATAACATCAGGACGGCTTAACAGCTGATTTCGCAAGCGATGTTGCTTTGGCAACTGCCTTATCTAAGTTATCAATCCAGTGTACGGATATATCTGTTAAACTCTCCTTAACCTTGTCAAAATTTCCTCCAACAACACGGATGACAAAGTGAGGTAACTGACTTACCGATGCTGGTTGCCGCTCAAGAATACTAGTTCCGTTACTTTGCGACCTACTAAAATGTGAGGTCGCACCAGTCGATGTTTCTGTTTGGTCAATTCCACTCCGCATCGGTGCTTGCCCAACTTGAGAAAGCAGATGATTGGTAATAATCTCAGCGACTTCTTCACTGGCAGCAGGACTACTCAAAATATTCACCAAGACAACTTTGATGTCGTTAGCTTGGGTAAGTTGCCCTAAAGCGTCTTGAAGTTGTTGCACGGGAGAAGACACTGATTGCAAGTCCCAGCTAGCATACCCGTCCACAATCAGACAAGTGGCTGGCTTTCCCTTTGCCTGGTAAATTAAGTCCAAAGTCGTTGCTGCCAGACAAGTACTGTTACAGAGAATCCCAATATTACCTTCTCCATCAGTCCAGTTGAGTTCAGTCACTTGTCTGGCAAGCGGTTGTTGGTCGGTGTCGCCGTTAGCACTTGTTGATACCAAAGTCGTTAACTCCGAATGGCGTCCAAGGGCATTATCATTTGCCGTAATTTTGCCATCCAGAGCCATGAGTTCGCCTTTAGCACTGATACCGAGAGGATTAATTTCTATTAAATCTAGGTCTTTTTGAACAAAAAGCTGGTACATCTTCTGGATAATCTCGCTAACTGACTCAATGAGATTACCCTGGAGTCCCATTTTGAGTGCTAGACGCCGCGCATAGAAGGGGGAAAATTCTTGCTCAACCACAACCCGTTGCATATGCTCCATCACAGCTTCCACATCGATGCCGCCTTGGGAAGAACCTAAAAGCACAGGACGCCTGAGATCATAATCAAGGATTACAGCGAGAAAAAGTTCCTTCTCAGCGTCGTAGCGGGACTCTGCTAGCAGTACATGAGGATACCGACCGAGAATGGGAAGGTTGAAAATTGCCCTTGCCCCTGCGATCGCATCAATAGTATTTTCCACAAACCGGATACCACCGGCTCTACCTCGACCACCTGTAGGCACCTGGGACTTGAGCACGACCGGATAGGGAATCTCTAAACGCTTGAGGTCTCTAGGATGGTCGATGCGTTGAGACGGCAAAACGGGAATGCCAATCTCACGAAATAGTTCTTTAGCTTGATATTCCAATAGGTCCATGAATGAAGCTTT
>DATNPI010000557.1:0-3050 GCA_036703325.1 Coleofasciculaceae cyanobacterium | reverse complement strand
TGCTGCCAAGCTGAGTGCCACTCTCTGCCTGCCTGCTGATGAACAAGAATGGGCTTGAGGCGTTCTTCTTCTTCTCTCAGGTGTTGAGCTTGTTTTGCCCAGGCGTTGCGCCATTGCTGCACGAAGTCTGGCTCGTCGTCTTCGTCATAGCGTTGGATTTCGCCGCGCAATATCTTTCCTAACTGGTCGAGCATTTCCCGTGAAGTACAGCGCTCAATCGCAGCCAATCCCTGTTCAACCCAAAGGGATAACTGGCGGTAACTGATGAACTTAGCACGGGATTCTACCAACTTCACCCAGATTTGGTGAGGCCAGCACTCTAGACGCTCGATTTGGTTGAGGGAAATCTTGAGGAGAGTAGCGACTTGCTGCCGCACTTGGTCGATTGGTAACTCAGCAGGGTTTATAACCCCGGCTGTGATTAAGTTCCCGGACATGATGGTAGATCGCTCCTGTTTTGGGTAGAGGTGGAGAAACCCAAAATCAAAGCCGCCCCGTACAAGTTTCCATAAGAAGTCGGGGCGGCTAGAGGAGTGTTACCATTTCATCTAGTCTCCAGACTGGGCTTTCAGTTTGGGGGTCAGCCGCTCAGAAGCTGGTCTAGAGCTTTTGAGTGGCGCTAAGATTTTGAATTTTAAGTTTTAGTTAGCTTTGAGTTAATGTCGCTACTCTAGCAGAGTTAATTATATTTGCTCAAGGGTCAAGTTTTTTTTACAATTTTTTACAGTATTAGGAGTCAGGAGTCAGAAGGCTTTGTGCGAGTAACTCTTGAGCAAGGAAGGAGCGATCGCTCAGTACGCTTAGTAAAGGACAGCAAAAAGCGATCGCGCTATTTAAGGTGAAGTTATAACCTGTAGGGGCGAAAGCGTTGTGTGAGGTATAAACTCTACGAATTCGCCAACAAACATCTTAAAGTCATGATGGGTGTGAGCTCGCTAGTGATAAAACATTGCTTCACACTTCTCGATCCTGACCGTATTTTTCCCGAATGTGTGTATTGAAGTATTGACCGACCGAGGGGGCAATCTTTAGTTCTTGATACACCTTTTCAGGCACATCATGGTATTTGTAGATGCTGCCACTGTTGAATTCAACTCGTAGGGTTTGAGTTTTCTCGTCATAGTCGAATGACTTAATTACGTTGCTGGTATTCTTCAGCAAGGGGAAAGCGATCGCATCCCGAATACTGGCACAATCCGTCAATAGCATCACCAATCGGTCAATGCCTATCCCCATCCCACCTGTGGGTGGCATCCCATGCTCCAAGGCCGTCAGAAAGTCCTCATCCACGCCCTGTGCTTCCAAGTCGCCTGCTGCCTTCCGCACCGCCTGCGCTTCTAGGCGTTCACGCTGGTCGATGGGGTCTGTCAACTCTGAGAAAGCATTTGCCGTTTCACGTCCGACGATAAATAACTCAAAGCGTTCCACCAACCCTGGCTTCTCCCGATGTGGCTTGGCGAGGGGAGAAATTTCCACGGGATAATCCAGCACAAAGGTAGGTTGAATCAGAGTTTCCTCACACTTCTGCTCAAAGCATTCGTTGAGCAGTTTCCCAATCGATTGACACTCGTTCAAGCCCTCAATTCCCACTTTTTGAGCAGCTGTTTTCGCTTCTTCAAGGGTGTTGAACTGAGTGAAATCTAAACCCGTCTGTTCCTGCACCAACTGATGCATCGTCACTCTGCGCCAAGGTGGTGTCAGGTCAATAGCCTCACCCTGATAGGTGATTTGTAGCGTCCCTAAAACTTCTTGAGCAGCGGTAGTTATCAAATCCTCCGCCAGCTGCATCATGTCATGGTAATCAGCGTAAGCTTGGTAAAGCTCAACTGTAGTAAATTCAGGATTGTGCCGGGTGGAAACTCCCTCATTGCGGAAGATTCGCCCCAGTTCAAACACTTTTTCAAACCCACCCACAATTAGCCGCTTCAGAGGCAACTCCGTAGCAATCCGGAGGTACAACTCCATATCCAAAGTATTGTGGTAGGTGATAAAGGGACGAGCATCTGCACCACCTGCTTCACTCTGAAGCACTGGTGTCTCAATTTCGATAAAGCCTTGTTCCTCCAAGTATCGGCGAAATGCTGCCGTGATTTTGGCGCGGCGTCGGAAGGTTTCCCGGACATCGGGGTTAACAATCAGGTCAACATAGCGTTGCCGATAGCGCTTTTCCGTATCGGTAAGACCATGCCACTTATCGGGTAAAGGCAAAAGAGACTTCGTCAACACGGTGTAGCGGCTGACATAGACCGAGAGTTCGCCTTTTTCCGTGCGCCGAATTGTCCCCTTGACGCCTAGAATATCTCCAATATCTGTTAGCTGTTTCAGGTGGTTAAAGGCATCTGGCACATCTGCCATCTGTTCAGTGATGCGCTTTTTGTCCAAGTACAGCTGAATTGTGCCCGTTTCGTCTTGCAGAGCAAAGAACGCTAGTTTTCCGAAGACTCGACGCGCTAGGATACGACCTGCGATCGCCACCTCCAAATCTACTTCTTCGCCAGTCGGCAAGTCAGCAAATTTTTCCTGGAGTTCGGCGGCGTGGTGGGTAGACTCCCAGTGGTAGGCATAGGGATTTTGCCCCAAAGCTTTGAGCTGCTCAACCTTCTCCAAGCGGATTGCCCGGATTGCTTCCAGATTTGAGTGATCTTGCGGTTCTTCTTGTGGGGACGCAGGAGAGGACATAGTATGCGAATAACTAGAGGCTTGAATTGTAAGGCATTAAGCGCATCTTAGATTAGCTGTCGAGAGCGCCACTGCTTGGGTTCAATTATAGAAATGATTGGCGAGTTAAGGCTGGTTGTAGGTAATTAGTGCAAAGCGATGCTTAGGTTGCTCACAGGGTGCGATCGCTTTCTGAATCGATGCATTGGTCAGGCATTAGCTCTCTTCGTTAGTGTAGCGGTTCCCTAGGCGCTTCGCTTTCTGATTCGTTACCTGCATACCCTCGGAGAGCGTTTCAGCGGTAAAGTTGTTGCTGTACCGAATCCCACAAACTTCATTATTAAGCCGAAACCGAGATTTATCGCCTAGGGACACATCATGGATCAACTGGA
>DATNPI010000458.1:0-12053 GCA_036703325.1 Coleofasciculaceae cyanobacterium | reverse complement strand
GGCTTCCGGTCCCCATAACAGCAGCAGGGAGTGTCCCAGGCTGTCGGCGGGGGTACTGACGGCGGCGGTCAGGAAGTTGCAACCTTCCAGGTAGGAGCTGGCAATGCCGTGGGTGTACCAGGATGTAACGAAGGTGGTGCCGGTCAGCCAACCTCCCAGAGCCATGTAGGCGCAGGGGAACAGCAATAAACCGGACCAGCCGATGAAGACGAAGCGATCGCGTTTTAGCCAATCGTCGAGGACGTCAAACCATCCTCGCTCACTTGGCGCGCGTCCGACAGCTATTGTCATGGTTTCAAATCCTCTTACATTAATAATTTGCAAGGATTCCAATGTTGACGCTTTCGCGTTTTTGGCTGACACTTCCACAGCTGTTGGGCCTGGAATTCTTGGGAGGTCGGTTAGCCTGACTAACGTCACTCTCATTAGGATGTGTCAATCACCCTCTTCCCAAAAGCTAGATTGCCAGCTAATGGTTGCTTAATGTTTCTTAAAGTATCACATTTTTCACTCTGTTACCCTGAACCCCTCTAAGGAGAACGCGGCTTTCAGCGTCTATATACAATAATAATGAATACCAGAAATTTTACAAATTGACATATATTTCCTCATAATCTTTATCAATCAGCTCCCCCTTGGTCAAAAATGTCATAGTTAGTAATTGCAGAGTGTATTATTCAAATCTTGAGAGTGAGTGGGCAGGAGCGTTTTATGATAGCACCGACAACCCAACGAGAGAATAGCGTCATTCGTCAGCCGATTTTAGGCTCTCGCCGATTCAGTAATTACTGGTGGGCGACAATTGTCTCTTTGGGAGGTACAGGTTTTTTCTTGGCTGGGCTTTCCAGTTACTTCAAATTGAATCTGCTCCCCGTTGGTGATGCGACCCAGCTGCTGTTTATCCCTCAGGGCGTGGCAATGGGGTTCTACGGTGTTGCTGGTCTGCTGTTAGGACTGTACTTGTGGCTGGTCATCCTGTGGGATGTTGGCGGAGGTTACAATGAGTTCAACAAAGAGACAGGTATGGTTCAGGTTTTTCGGTGGGGCTTTCCTGGTAAGAACCGCCGAATCGAGTTTAGTTGCCGTACACAAGATGTGCAGTCAATTCGAGTAGAAATTAAAGAAGGTCTTAACCCTCGCCGCGTCCTTTATCTTCGAGTGAAGGATCGCCGAGATGTTCCTCTGACTCGCGTTGGGCAACCATTAGCCCTATCGGAACTAGAAAATCAAGGAGCTGAACTAGCTCGTTTCCTGGGAGTACCTCTTGAAGGCTTGTAACTAATTTCTATTGAGCGGGTGCATATCTGCTTAATATGATTCAGTAGCTAAGGCTACAAGAATAGGGAATTAAACATGCAGATAAAAATCCAGCGTTGGTTAACATTAGTTTTGGTTGTTGTGGCTCTGGTTGTGGGAGGGTGTGGTTCGCAACAGACGGCTTCCGTAAACTCAACGAACCCCTCGAGCGCCGAAACAACTTCTAAATCTACTCCTGCGGCTCAAGCTAGCAGCCCCCAACCGAGTAATCTACCAAAACTGCAAGGAAAAGCGACGGTGGTGCTGAAGGTTAAAGGCTCACCGATAAAAATTGAAGTAGATGGAACCAATGCTCCAATTACAGCCGGAAATTTTGTAGACCTTGTCCAACGGGGCGTCTATAACGGGTTGGTGTTTCACCGGGTCGTGCGAGAGCCACAACCGTTTGTGGTTCAGGGGGGTGACCCTCAAGGGAAAGACCCAAACTATCCTGTAGAGCGCCTGGGAACGGGTGGTTTTATTGATCCGAACACATCTCAAGAGCGTTATGTTCCTTTAGAAATTAAGCCAAAGGGTACACAAACTCCCATCTACAGCCAAACTTTTGATAAAGCACGCATTTCTGTGCCTCCTGAGTTACGTCACACTCGTGGTGCCGTTGCTATGGCTCGTTCAACTCCTCCCGACTCGGCTTCTTCACAGTTTTATATTGCTCTGTCGGAACTGCCGTTTTTGGATGGTAGCTATGCCGTCTTTGGCTATGTAACTGAAGGCATGGACGTTGTGGACAAGATTCAGCAAGGCGATCGCATTGAGTCAGCCGAAGTTACTCAGGGTCTCGATAAACTCAAAAAATAGCGGGTTCGCTGTAACGCCGCTTTGTGGTCGGTGGAAGTAGTCGTTACTGGCATCGGTCTGGTCTCAGCTTTAGGTAGGCTCGAACAAAGTTGGCGGCGTCTTCTCAACAATGAGTCAGGCATCCAGCCACATCAACCCTTTCCAGAATTACCATCCCGACCATTAGCACTGGTTGGTCAATCCGTAACATCCTTGGGAAAGCTCACCCAGTTGGTTGTGGCGGATGCCCTTCAAGATGCTGGTCTGTCGATGCCGGTGCCCGACTGCGGCGTAGTGATGGGTTCAAGTCGTAGCTGTCAAGCATCTTGGGAGTATTTAGCAAGGGAACTGAGACATCGGGACTGGGAAGTCGGCGCTGGGGAAGAGACTTCTCAATCCCCATCCTTCCTAACCCCCAGAAGGGGCACCGAGTTTTCTAAGTCCCAGTCCCAAAGCGCAAATTTAAGGGATTGGTTGGATACGCTTCCCCACCACGCCGCGATCGCTACTGCCCGTCAGATTGGCTCACAGGGGCCTGTACTAGCACCAATGGCGGCTTGTGCGACAGGAATATGGGCGATCGCTCAAGGCTTTGAACTTATCCAAACTGGTCAATGCCAGCGAGTAATTGCTGGTGCTGTAGAAGCACCCATTACACCGCTGACATTAGTCGGATTCGACAAAATGGGTGCTCTAGCTCGCACTGGTTCCTATCCTTTTGACCGCCATCGGGAAGGATTGGTACTGGGAGAAGGAGCAGCAGTGCTAGTGCTGGAATCAGCTCAGTTGGCAAGACGGCGTTCAGCATCGATTTATGGTCAAGTACTGGGGTTTGGTTTGACCTGTGATGCCTATCATGTGAGTGCGCCTGACCCAGGAGGTAGGAGTGCCTTAGAACACAAGCCGGGAGTAATCGCATCCGTCACTGCTGTCAAGCAATGTCTAGAACGCAGTCATCTTTCCACAACTGACATTAACTACATCCATGCTCACGGTACTGGTACCCAACTGAACGACCAAAATGAAGCCCAGTTGATTCAGTGGTTGTTTGCTCATGGAGTGCCGATTAGTTCTACCAAAGGAGCTACGGGACATACCTTGGGGGCATCAGGAGCCTTGGGAGCGGCTTTCTGTCTAATGGCATTGAAGCATCAGCTGTTGCCGCCTTGTGTAGGGCTGAAGGAACCCGATTTTGAGTTGGATTTAGTGACGGCTCCCCGACAAGGTGAGATACGTTCGGTACTTTGTTTCAGTTTTGGATTTGGTGGTCAGAATGCCGTGCTGGCTTTGGCTAAGGAGCCGAACGTCTAGAAGGCATCAGAACCGTGTGCGATCGCGCTCTTAACCACCAGCGGCTCTCTTGGTAGTTGGGGCGATGATCACCGCGACTGATGCCTGAGAAATTCTCTATTCCTTTAGACGTAGTGAAATATGCCAAGATAAAATCAAGCCATTTCTGAGACTAACGATGCAGGCTGCTCTCTTATGGATCTGGAATCGCATAAATTTATATCCTTTTTTGAACCAGAGCAAGCAGCCGAACTATGCCGAATTGCTATTATTGAAAACTTTTCTAATCAAAAAGTCCTTTTTGAAGAGGGCGACATCTCTGATTTCTTATATCTGGTTTTAGCTGGTCAAGTGGAGTTTAGAAAACGCATAGATTGCGATCACTATCAAACGCTAACCAGAGCTTTGCCGAACGGTTTTTTTGGGGAACTTGGGATTTTGGATGGACAACCGCGTAGCACCCAAGCGATTGTCTGTGAGGAGGCAACCTTAGCTAAGATTCCGGGTCACAGCCTGATGAAAATCTTAGAAAGTACAAAAGGCAGTGTAGCTATTAAACTGTTTAGTTACATGATTCAACGTCTAAGGGACTCCACAGACGACTATGTAAAACAGGTTGTCCACAAAGAAAAAATGGTCTTGCTCGGGGAGATGCTCAACACAGTCATTCATGATTTCAAGAGTCCTTTGAGCGGGATTAATTTAGCCAGTGGCATGATTAAAGAACAACACCCTGATGAAGAGACAGCAGAGTGGTGCGATTTGATTCAAGCCCAAGCTCAACGTATGTTGGCGATGGCAGAAGAATTCTTGGAATTTGTGCGGGGTAATGCTGTATTAAATAAACAACCTGTCAACCTCGCCCTTGCGTTGCAACGTTTTGAAAAGCTCAACCGTGTTTATTTTCAGGAGGCACAAGTTGAGTTTGTCATGCAGGCAGCGGATGTCCTGGTAAATGCTGATGAAAACAAGTTCCTGCGTGTTGTGCAAAATTTGGTGGCTAACGCAGTCGAGGCTTTCAACGGTTGTGGCGGTCGTGTTGAACTCACGGCTTGGGTAAGTGAGGAAGGGGTTCAAATCAAGATCCACGACAACGGTCCAGGCATCCCAGAGGCGATTAAAGAGCGCTTATTTGAAGCGTTTGTGACCTATGGAAAGCACAGTGGCACTGGGCTGGGAACAGCGATCGCCAAATCAATTATCGACGCTCATGGGGGACAGATTTCTTTTCAGTCCCATTGCCAAGAAGGAACGACATTCTACATCCGTCTCCCCCCTTTAAACTGATAGGCAACAAGTAGCCCCGAGTTCACTCGTCCGACACTGGTTCAGGACGGCAAGAGCTGACGCTCAAGACACCTGCCGATTACGATTGAGAAAGCATCTCACCAAAAACAGACAACCCTCAACATGAGCCAAACTGAACAAATACTCTCCCAGTTGCCTGGGGATGTCCTTGGGCGTCTGCGAGGTGCCGATCGCCTTTGGCAAGCGCTACGGGAAGACACGGCACCGATACCACTGGTAATAAAAGACAGCAAAGAACCTTTAGGAATCGTCGATTGGGATGTTGTAATCTGTGGCGGCACATTGGGAATTCTAATCGGTTGTGCCTTGACACAGCGGGGGTGGCGAGTTGCATTAATTGAGCGGGGAATTTTGCGAGGTAGAGATCAGGAATGGAACATCTCTCGCCAAGAACTAGAAGTATTTTTAGAACTGGATCTGCTCTCAGAAGCTGAATTAGAAAAAGCGATCGCCACCACATATAACCCAGCTCGCATCAGCTTTTTCGAGGGTCCAGATTTCTGGATACGGGACGTTCTCAACATCGGCATTGACCCAGTCTTTCTCCTCGATGTTCTAAAGGCAAAATTTCTGGTTGCAGGGGGTCAGCTGTTTGAAAAGACAGCCTTCGATGGTGCAGCTGTTCATCCTGATGGCGTCCTCGTTGAAGCTGCTGGTGGCTTGAAGACACGATTGCTCATCGACGCAATGGGAAACTTCTCTCCCATCGTTCAGCAGGCACGGCAGGGGGAAAAACCAGAAGGGGTCTGCTTAGTCGTCGGTAGTTGTGCTCAAGGCTTTCCCCAAAATGAAACTGGCGACCTCATAGTCTCCTTCACCCCGATACAAAATCAATGCCAATACTTCTGGGAAGCGTTTCCCGCGCGGGATGGCAGAACAACTTACTTATTCACCTACCTAGATGCCCACCCCGAACGCCCCAGCTTGGAATTTCTCTTCGAGGAGTACCTGCGCCTCTTGCCAGAATATCAGGGTGTCGAACTGTCCGAATTAGATTTTCAACGGGCGCTGTTTGGCTTCTTTCCCTCCTACCGACAAAGCCCTATCAGGATGCCCTGGAGTCGAATTTTACCAATAGGCGATAGCAGCGGCGGTCAATCACCAGTGAGCTTTGGCGGGTTTGGCTCAATGGTGCGACACCTGAAACGTCTCACACAAGGAACACATGACGCCCTAGAATGTGACGCCCTCAGCCGAGATGCTCTGGCTCAGTTGCAACCTTATCAGCCCAACATTGCCGTTACCTGGCTATTCCAACGGGCGATGAGTGTCGGCATCGATCAAAAACTGGCTCCTAATCAAATTAACCAGCTACTCACCGGAGTCTTTCAGGCAATGGAACAGCTGGGAGACGACGTACTACGCCCATTCTTACAAGACGTTGTGCAGTTTCCAGGACTATCAAAAACACTTTTGTTAACCTCCTTGACTAAACCCGGACTTGTGGTGCCAGTAATTCCTCAAGTCGGACTGACAACATTGTTAGATTGGATAGTCCATTACATTAATCTGGGTGTCTACACCGGCTTGTATCCCTTGGGGCAGCTAATCAGTGAACCGTTGAAAAGTCTACCGCCGATACCGCAGTATTACTGCCGCCGTTGGATTGAAGCATGGTGCTATGGCTCTGGAGGCGACTACTGAAATGTTTTAAGTTATGACAAGACGCGAGTATTGAATTAAGAACGATAAACGGCTACTTGAATGTATGCCTAATACCTCATACCCAACACTTAACACTCAACTTTCTCAATGAATTTATGGAAGCGCCTGATTCTTGCTCGGCGCAAACTTAGCATTACCACCAAGTTTACGTTGGCATTTATTGCCCTGCTTTTATTGATTGGTATTGTCGCGCTAACTGGTTTTGTGTCACTACAAGCGGTGAAGAATGAGACGGAAGAGGCGCTTGTTACCAGCATTAATGTGCAGAGCCAAGTATTTGAGATGGACGCGACCTTAAGGAACGCCCGCCGATTAGAAAGAGATTTTTTTTTGCTCTGGCCGACTATGGGTTTTTCCAGTGCGAGCCAGGAATATGTTGAGAAACACCGCAGTGAGATTGCCAATGTGCTAGACATGAGCAGCCACTTACAAGAGCGGCTCACACGTCCGAATGTGAGTCCGGCGCTGCGTCAAAGCACTCCTGATTTAGAAGATTATAGGAATATAGTTGAGCAGTATTCCCGCAATTTTAATGATGCCGTTGGTTTGGTGAGTGATTTGGGCATTGAAAATGTCGGAGTGCTAGCGCGACTTGAACAAAGTTCAGCAAAATTGAGCGATAGGTTTCAGCTGATTGCGGCTCCAGAGTTGATGGTTTTATATCTGGAAATGCAGTCCTTTGAGAAGGAATATCTGTTGACACGACAAGAGTCTACAATCAAGTCGATGTCTGAAGCGGCACAGCGACTGCGTAAAGGCATTTTGGGCAGCTCAAAGCTAGATGCCACAAAGCGTGCTGAGACTTTAAAGTATCTGGATGACTACGAGTCGGTTGCTCAAGAGATCGTTAAGCTCAATGAGCAAATTCTTAGTAAAATCCGCAACAATGTTGATGTTGATGCAGCCAAGGTTTCCAAAAACCTACTTGGAGTGGTAAACGCTGAAGTCAAGCGGGGACGTTCAGCCATAGACCGGAAAATTTGGATAGCAACGACATTTTTGATTGTAGCGGTGCTGGTGGCGTTAAGCCTCGCTGGTGCAGTCGCTCGACAGTTCGCCTCTGCCTTGAGGGCCTTGGCAATGGAACAGATGAAGTCGGAGCGCTTGCTACTGAATATCTTGCCGTCACCGATCGCTCAACAGTTGAAGCGGGAGGAATGCACGATCGCTGACAGTTTCGCCGAGGTGACTGTCATGTTTGCCGATATTGTCGGCTTTACTGAGCTTGCGGCTGAAACCGAACCGATAGAACTGGTTGAGATTTTGAACGTGATTTTCTCGGAGTTTGATCAGCTAACGGAAGAACACGGCTTAGAAAAAATTAAAACAATTGGGGATGCCTATATGGTAGTAGGAGGTTTGCCAGCAGTGAAGCCGAACCATGCAGAAGCGATCGCGGCAATGGCTCTGGATATGCAAACCTGCATCACCGAATTTTGTAAAGATACGGGGAAAGACCTCAGCATCCGTATTGGTATCAACACTGGGCCAGTGATTGCGGGCATCATTGGTACGAAAAAGTTTATCTACGACCTGTGGGGTGATACGGTGAATATCGCTAGCCGTATGGAATCTCATGGTCTCCCTGATAACATTCAGGTTACAGAAGCGACTTACAAGCGCTTAAAGAAGCAGTATGTCTTTGAGGAGCGAGGGCCTATTCAGGTGAAGGGAAAGGGAGAAATGAACTGCTATCTGCTCAAGGGCAAAAGAATTCAGTGATACCAACATTCCGCATCCTGAAGTGTCACACTACGTAAGTTTTGGGAACTCAGTGTTCCGATGGTGGTTAGGGGCAATGGGGAATTGGAAGATTTTTTCTAAGTAGTCTATGTATTAGAAGTTACTAATTCTCAATTGCCAATTCCCAAAAAACCGCTTGTGCCAGTGGAGGGTGCAGAATATGGGTTTTAACTTTTGTATACTGATTTTAATATTATTTGAACTTTAAATGACTTCTCAAACCCCCTCGATTCAATTTCTTGAAGGCATTTCCGATAGCGAAGCGGTAGCGACGTTCATAGAGTCAGCTAACGGCATGGCTTATAGCAAAACGGGAAAATCTACAGAGAGTGGCATTAATTAGAGATGAAAGTAGCAATTACTGGAGCAACTGGATTTGTCGGCAGCCGTTTAGTAGAGCGACTCCAGGCTCAAGGACATCAACCACTGATTTTAACCCGTAACCGGGCTACTGCTTTACGCGCTTTCCCAAGTTTAGAAATTGTTGCTTACACTCCCACGGAATCGGGTTCCTGGCAACAAGCGATCGCCGGTTGTGACGCTGTAGTAAATCTAGCGGGAGAACCCATTGCGGAGAGTCGCTGGACACCACAACGCAAGCAGGAGATTCTCAACAGCCGGAAGCTGGGTACACAAAAAATTGTGGAAGCGATCGCTCAGGCTAATCCCAAGCCAGCTGTTTTGGTCAACGCTTCAGCGATCGGCTACTACGGCACTAGCGAAACCGCCACGTTTGACGAAACCAGTCCCGCTGGTAACGATTTTCTCGCCGAAGTTTGTCAAGCCTGGGAAGCCGAAGCCCAGAAAGTCAAAGACGCTGGGGTTCGGCTGGTGATTGTGCGCTTGGGAATTGTCTTAGGGAATGGGGGCGCACTGGCGAAAATGATACCCCCATTCCAACTGTTTGCTGGTGGACCTCTAGGTACAGGTCGCCAGTGGTTCGCCTGGATTCATCGAGACGATCTCGTGAACTTAATATTGGAAGCCTTAACTCGATCTGACATTGAGGGTGTCCTCAATGCTACTGCACCGAATCCTGTCCGGATGTCAGAACTTTGTCAGACGGTTGGGGAAGTTCTCAATCGTCCCTCCTGGTTGCCAGTTCCCAGCTTCGCCCTGGAAGGCCTTCTCGGAGAGGCTGCCAAGGTCGTCTTGGAAGGTCAACAGGTGCTACCCAAAAGAACCATTAGCTATGGCTTTAAATATCAATACCCGACTTTGAAACAAGCACTTACAGAAATCTTGTCCTCTAGCTAGACACCATGATCTAGGCTTACACCTCGCTTGTGGTTAAGAGGCACTGATAGGCTTACGCCGACGCTCGTTCCCACGCTGCGCGATCGCTGCGGTAACGTACACGGCGTAAACCACTCTCTACTGACTCCTGATACCAAATCCGGGTTTGATATCCCCTTTTTCAGCAACCCGCCCCACTTTACAGAGACGTTCCGGTGGAACGTCTCTACAACTAGAAAGGAAAAGGGGACTCGTAGAGAGCGGATTTTGCATGAACCCTATTTTCAAGCCAGAAAGAGCTGATGTGTGACACCCGGAAAACTGTAAGCGATAGGGAAGTGTTACCGCCTTCGGCAAATCGCCAGCTATTGCAGCTATTACGCTTTTTTTGTTCAGTGTTCAGTGCTGAGAGGCGAGTGCTGGCGGGCGAGAAGGGTGGGATACAGGACTCACGGCTCAGGACTGACTTAGGGTTAATCGCGGCTCGCTTAGGATGTGACCGCTAACAAATAATTACACCGGCGGCGTAGTTATTTTATTTTTAGCTGTCGGGGTCTCCTCTACCTCTGAATCATCCTGCACCCGCTGAAGTCTGGCTCCCAGTTGCTGTAGCTTCGCCTCCAGATTGTGATAGCCCCGGTCTAAATGATGCAGTCCCTGAATCGTTGTTTTGCCTTCTGCTGCCAGTGCCGCCAGCACCAGCGATGCAGATGCCCGTAAGTCCGTTGCTACCACAGGTACCCCTGATAGCATTGGCACTCCTCGTACAATCGCATTGTTCCCTTTCACACGAATATCTGCACCCATGCGATTCAATTCGGCAACGTGACGCAGCCTGTTTTCAAACACTGTTTCGGTGATCACACTATCCCCTTCGCTCCGCGTCAGTAGTGCCATGAAGGGTGCCTGCATATCTGTGGGAAATCCTGGATAAGGCAACGTTTCAATATCGGTTGCCCGCAAGCTACCGGGAACAATCCGTAAGCAGTTAGACCCCTCTGCAATCACCTTGGCACCAATTTCTCCCAGCTTGGCAATAACAGCTGTAAGATGCTCTGGCACCACTGGTGAGAGAGTAATTTCAGAGTGGGTAATTGCCCCAGCTACTAAGAATGTCCCTGCCTCAATCCGGTCAGGAATGATTGAGTAGTCCACCGAGTGTAGGCTGGGAACACCGGAAATGATGATGGTGTTCGTGCCAGCACCACGAATATTAGCGCCCATCGCTTTACAGAAATTTGCCAAATCTGCAACTTCTGGCTCTTGGGCAGCATTTTCTATTGTCGTTTCTCCTTCGGCCAGAGTCGCTGCCATCATCAGGGTTTCCGTAGCACCCACACTCGGGTAGTCTAGGTAAATTTTTGCCCCTTTTAACTTTTTGCGACCATTGCCACTCACGTAGGCGTAGACCATTCCATGATCGATCTGCACCTCTGCTCCCATTAGTTGCAGACCTCGGACGTGAAGATCGACCGGTCTAGCACCGATCGCGCAACCACCAGGTAGGGGCACACGAGCGACTCCTAACCGCGCCAGCACTGGACCAATAACAAAAAAACTGGCTCGTAGCTGGCTGACCAACTCATAGGGAGCTGTTGACTGTCCAATGTGGCGAGCGTCAATGTCCAAGAACTCACCATTGCGTTCTATTTTTACGCCCAGAGCCGAGAGAATCTGGCTCATCCGCATGACATCTACAAGCGAGGGCACGTTGCGCAGTCGGCAATCTTCGGGACAAAGTAAAGCTCCTGCCATAATTGCCAACGCAGAGTTTTTGGCTCCACTAATTTTGACATGCCCGTGCAGGGAAGCTCTGCCCCAAATCTGTAAAACAGACTTGTCTTCTTCAGGCAGAGAGTGGGTATCTATCAAGCTCAGAGAGTGATTGATGGGTCTATCCTCCAGAATCAGCAGAATACGCAAGCATTTTTTAAAATTTGGTTCTGATTCTACCTGAAAGATTGTAAATGTCTAGATTTTTCATATCTTCCCACCGTCGAGACTTTCGCTTAGGGTTGAACCTGATACCTGTTGTTGATTTGTCTAGGTTCGATGTAGCGGTTAGTTGAGCCTTGGCTTTGAATGCCAAGTTCCGCTTCGCGCCTAAAACACTTTAGCATAGGTATTTTAGATAGGTTTGTCCTAGTGTTGGGGCGCAAATAGTTGACGAATGCCATTAATTGCGCGATGATGAGAGACTGCAAAGGAAACAGCAACAGCCAGCGGAACTGGCGGAATTGGCAGACGCGCTAGATTCAGGTTCTAGTGTTCGCAAGGACTTCCGGGTTCAAGTCCCGGGTTCCGCATTTTAGGGTCTAGAGACTAGGGCTAGGCACTAGGGACTAGCCAGTAGGGAAGCTTACAACGCTCTAGTCGGTGTTCCACTCCCTAAGCCCCTAACCTCTAGCCCTTAGCCCCTATTTCATGCTGACCAGTACTCAGAATCCTCTGGTAAAGGAAATTAAGAAGCTGCACCAAGCCAAGGGACGGCGGGAGCAGGAACTATTTCTGTTAGAGGGGACGCACCTTTTGGAGGAAGCTTGTGCGGTAGGTTACCCACTGGTAACGGTTTGCTGTACGCCAGAATGGCAGGAGCGTCATCAGCAACTTTGGCAGGATGCCGTTTCTAGGTGTCAACGGTCAGAAGTGGTGAGTCCAGAGGTACTTAAGGCGATCGCTACTACCGTTCAACCTGATGGCGTCGTGGCGACAGCAAG
>DATNPI010000455.1:0-2974 GCA_036703325.1 Coleofasciculaceae cyanobacterium | reverse complement strand
TTTCAAGAAATACGAGGGGGGGAGGAGAGGGGGAGAGGGGGGGAGGGGGAGAAGCCCTAGGGCGTGTTTCTTTCATTCATAACGGATGCGAAAAGCGTCCGTGGGAGGCTCTCATGGAGATACTTTTTGCGATCGCATCTCTGCGGTTTTGTTTCTTGATACTTGGAATTAAGCATCTTCCTAAAGAAATAGTTTGCTAAACTCTTATGTTAGAAAGCGATCACACTTAAGGAATCACAAAAAGACCCATTTTGCAACTCAATGTGGGTCAGTTTTTTAACTGTCTGAGTCAACCTCTCCTCGGACCCAGCAATTAAGTATTCGTTAAAGAATTGACAGTGGACACTTTAACAAGTGGCTACTTACCAAATTTTTATACTGATATTACCTTTGGAACTCCGAATCAAGGAATACAAACCTTGATAAGGACACCGATGATGCACCTATACAGCTCTATCCTCTTAGGAAGTCTGTTATTTACTGGTATAACAGCTTATTCTCCCGACGGAGGATATTCGGCTGAAAAGCTACACCAGTCCGATTCAGTTCAACAACAGTTACTAGCTAGTGACTCAGGTACGCAGAGTAACTGCTCAGGTGGTAAGAAGAGTCCTTCTCCCGGCTGTGGGCGCAGAGATGGATAGGTTACTGATGAGCTTGGATTAGTCTAAGATTCTCAAGACCATCAGATAATACGGAAAATCTGTAGGAGAAGGCTTCAGCCAAATGACTGAGAAACTTACGCCAATTGGCTGAAACTTCTCGTTTGAGAGCTAGGCTGGTTTCCACTTGCCATGAAAACTGAAGGGAATAACACTCGGTAATCCCAGCCGACAGACGGGTTCCTCATCAAGAGCGTCGCTATCAAACACGACTACCTCACTGGTGTCAGAATTGCCGTCATAGACAACTGTCAGTACCCAGCCCTGCTCAGGATTCAAGGCATCAGCAGCATAGAGAGCTTCGGAGGGATAGCGATTCTCTCCCATGTCAGCGACTGTTAGAGTATCGGTTTGTTGGTCGAACCGAGCGATCGCGCCAAACAACTCTTGGGTAACATCCGCGCCATCGCGGTGTATTACAAGATAAGTATGAGGCGAGGCTTGCCCCACTGCCTGTTGCGGCACAATGGGGAACTCACAGGCTTTGTCTAACAACTCTTCTAGCTGCGTTACTCCAGTCTGGGGATTTAGATGCGATCGCCATAAGGTTCCCTTACTTTTGGTGTGGGTTTGACCCGTCGCCACTTCCTTGAGATACTGATTCGTCTGAAAGTCTGGATAACGCACAAAATCAACAATGATGGAGCCATTTTTCGCCACGTAGCCATTGCTGAAGTGCCACTGAAACCAAGGCTCAGTTTCAGTGCAACTGACTAGAGACAGAGTTTCGCGATCGAGAACAATAATCTGAGTTGCTTTATCCGGTTGCCATTCCATCGCATCGCTGAAGCTGCTCAAGCCTATCCCGGCTAGCAGAAGATTCAGCTGCATCGGCGGCACAAAAAAGACTAGGTACTGACCCGCCATAACAAAGTCATGTACAAGAGACAGACGATTCAGCGGTACTGACGCTTGTTGGATAATCTTGCCAGTGCGATCGCTCTTATAAACCTTTAGCGTTGTCTTCAATCCAGGGACAACGCCAAAGTTAAAAATCTCGCCCGTCTTCGGGTCAATCTTTGGATGAGCCGAATAGGGCGCTCCCTCTTCTAAGTGAGTTAAAGTCCCGATTCCCTTTGTTTCCAGCGTCTGGAGGTCAAGGGCATGGGGACTTCCGCCTTCCCATAGGGCTAATAGCTGATCAGGTAATGCCAGCACCGAGGTATTAGCCACATTTTTGATTGGTTTGAGCCATTGATTCCAAATTGCTCCCGGTGCAGTCATACCATAGTTGCCGTAGAGGAATTCACCGACTGCGGCTTCTTCTTGGTATCCAGCCGTTTGCACGTAGCGATAAATTCCCGTGGCACCAGCATCGGTGAAATGTACTCCCAAAATTGCCCCATCGCCATCGAACCAGTGTCCCACTCGTACACCACCACGCTCCAAGCGTCCGGGTCCGTTGCGATAGAGTGAACCCCGCAAGCCTTCCGGAATTTTGCCAGAGAGGATGGGTAAGGGAGTCGGTGGAAATTCTTGTGCCGGTTGGGCGATCGCTTTTGCCCAGGCTTTTCGGGTTGACGGTTTACTAGTCGTAATCATGCTTGACGAAAACTATTGGGATAGCCGCTTGCTTCTGCAAGAATGCTGCCGTTAAGTAGGTGGGCATTAATATTTGTCGTTGAGGCAAGGCAGCACTTCGACACGCTCAGTGACCAGGCAGAAGGGAAGAGGATTTTAGTCAATTAACATTTGTTTACATACCTTCGTTTATTTGCGCCTACCTACTTACTCGGTTGTATTAATTTTTATTACAAACCATTTGGCTCATTGCATAACCCCTCCTATGGAGGGAGTTTGACCAAAGACGAATCATAAACAAATCATTATATAGATATATAAAGATAAATATTTAATAAACACCTTGACTAGAGGCATCAATGCCGTTAGAGTCAACCTCGCTGAAAAATCGCTAAATGCCAACCAGTGGGTGAAATAATTTCATAAATAGGGGGTGACGCCCACCATCCTGGTAATGCTATATTGTGCTTAGTAGATGCACCCTGATAATAGAAGAGTCACCCAAAGTGGCTCTTTTTTCCTTTCCGAAGTTAGTCAGCCCTCTCCCAGCAAGAAGGAGAGGGATTAGGGCAGGCAGAATTACGCCGGAGCCTGTACTGGTGAGACTGGCAGAAATAAGTAACCAACTGACAAGCGGTTGAATGTCCGTATTCAAAGGACTTTTGACTTTCCTGGGGAGCGGCACTAGTGCAAGAAGGCAGCACTTCGACACGCTCAGTGACCAGGCAGAAGGGAAGAGGATTTTAGTCAATTAACATTTGTTTACATACCTTCGTTTATTTGCGCCTACC
>DATNPI010000421.1:0-9540 GCA_036703325.1 Coleofasciculaceae cyanobacterium | reverse complement strand
TGCAGGTTGTAGGTTGCAGGTTGTAGGTTTTAGGTAAAGTCTCTTCAACACCTACCACCTACCACCTACCACCTACCACCTATCAATACTAGTAAATATTCTCTGGGGAAAGGTATAGGAAAGCGATCGCGATCGCTAGCCATTTCCTCGATATCACCACTAGCTTAAATGCCAATCCAATTGCTCCAACAATTGGGCTATTTGGCTAATGTCTCTTGACAATCTTTATATTAATCGGTGTTCTGTAGGGTTTGAATGAAGATTCCCTAGAACTACTAGTGTTATGGAAATGGGTAGCTTAGTATTGGATTAGCTAGCGACTCCAGATGCTCTACTAACTTGCCCGCCTCACTTATTTTTCCAAGGTTATCCCCTGGCTTAGGGGGAAATGAGCAGCTAATAACAAGAAGTCCTCAAGCTATTAATGTCTTAATCCAGGCAAATCATGCCAGGTAAGCTCATGTGCATTCAAATTGCCTAATTCAGAGACGAAACCCTAGTTCTCGGCTTAGGTACAGCTGCCGAATTTAACACCCATTAGCTTATTGCTGAAGTAAGCAGTTATTGCTGTGAACTTGAGCAGGGAAGAAATATGTCTTCCCCTGACTGTTGCATGAAATTTATTGAACAAAAAAACTACTAAACAATAACAAACTTATGTCTACTTCAACTCTCATGAAGAAGTTGTCAATGGCTACGGCTGGAGCAGCAATTATTGCTCTGGGAAGCGGAGGAGCAGCGCAGGCAGCGACCCTGTCGTTCGATGAGCTTCCTCCTGACAATGGCTATGGCAACATAATTTCGAATGACTACGGTGGGTTGAAGTGGGATAACTTTTATTCCGTCAATGGTTCGACTTATTATTCACCTAACTTAGGTTATACCAATGGAAGAGTGTCAGGACAAAACGTTGCCTTCAATGGGTTTGAAAAGCCTTCTACAGTAAGTATTGGTAGTGGTACATTTGACTTCAACAATGTTTATCTGACAGCAGCTTGGAACAATGGTCTTACTATCCTGGTAGAAGGTTTCTTAGGCGGGTTATCAAAGTACTCTAAGACAGTAATTGTCGATACCACAGCTCCTACACTGTTTAACTTTGACTTCCTAGGCATCGATAGCTTGAAGTTTAGCTCCAGTGGTGGGACTGATGCAGGTCTTGGTGTTGGACAGACGCACTTTGCTATGGACAACTTCACCTACAATGAAACGAAGTCTGTCCCCGAACCTTTGACTATAGGCGGCACTGTCCTCGCTGGAGGCATGGGCTTGCTGATGAAGAAAAAGCAAGCGGCTTCCAAAAAAGCAAAAGAGACAGCGAAAGCGTAGGTTATCTCTGTTGTGTCACTCTCGCGGAAACAAAGATAAATCAATTCACCCTAATCTCTGACAAAACTGAGGACAAACCGCTCTTCACCGGCTGTACGCGCCAAAACCTCAGCATCTCAGGACTTACGCAGCTACTCAACATATAGAGGAGACGGTGCGTTACGCTCCGCTAACACACCCTACATATAGCAAGAGATAAAAGGCTTTAGGTTTGGCAAGGCGTATTATTTCTGGGCTGGCAAATCTATAACAAAAATGCGATCGCCTAACTAGAGACTATTTGCGATCGCGTCCTCATCCACAAGGCAAGAATGCCCATAAATATCAACCCCATAATCCCAGCAATGGGATTACCATCAACGCCAGTAATCCAAGGGGAAACTTTATCAGAATATTGCACCAATTTCCCCACATTGAGGATGTAATAGCCCCAGACTAGACCAGCGTGCAAACCAATTGGCAAGCCGAGAAGTCCACCGGAGGTTCGCTTCGCCCAAACTAGCGTCAACCCCAGCAGCAATAAGCCAGGAAATCCAGGGAATGTGCGAATAATCTCTGAGAGGGGCTTGAGAAAGTGCAGCACCGCATAAGCGATCGCGTCAACCCAGAGTGATGTCCTCTGACTATAATCACGCTGCAACTCATCCAACAACCAGCCCCGAAAGACCAACTCCTCTGCAAAGCCAATACCTAGGGCACTGACTAACCCTTCTAAAATTACCCGTGGCAGTGCTACTGGAGGTGTCTGGAATTTCAACCAGCCTAGCAACCCCTCCAACGCAAACAGACTAAACGTAAATAACAGACCAATACCCAATCCTTTGAGTAAGTCTAGACCGTTTTGCCGCCTTCCTTCCAAGCCATAACGTTTCAGAAGCTGGGGCTGCCGATAGACTTTCCTGCCCCAAAATTGAACAAATATCAGAAACGCCCCGAACAAGAGTCCCATCGTCAAGATAGTAACCAAGTTCGGGTCGCGACCCAATAAATAGATTGGTGCTGCTACTGGCAACCAGAGCAGCACCAAGGCCACAACAAATATCCCCAGCCGTACTGGTGCTGGGTATTGGGCTACTTTTGCAAGGTTAGGTATCAAAAATTTTGGATTTTATTTCTCGGTAAAAAACCAAACACAGTTTTTGAACAAGTCTCTAAGCTTGAGGCAATGCCTAGCCCTGACGCTCTAAAGACAAGCTCCTAACCTCTTATTCATCAGGTTCTATCGTGCTGGATAAGCCGTGGTTCTTTAAGGTTTCACAGTAGAACTCAGCATGCTCTTGAGCACAGGTAATCACCAAAGCCATCCCCGACATATGGGCTTCCATCATAATGTTGACGGCTTGAGGTTGGGTCAGACCCGCCACAGTCGCTATCAATGTCTGCACTACGTACTCCATCGAGTTGAAGTCATCGTTATGGAGCAAAACGCGATAGCGAGGCGCGAGTTTACGGACTGTTGAACGCTTCTCAATGGTCTCGACAGACACTACTTTACCCTCTTTAGTTCATATGTTTGCACTGATTCCCAGTGTTACAGGGAACTATCCTAGCCTTCTCTTTATATTACTAAACACTCTGACTTCTTACTACAATACAAGACGTAAACCATTGTTACTTGTCAGAGCAAGTCTGCAAGGAACGTTAAGGCGATACGCCTGTGGCGTTGCTACTCCTGGCTCCTGATTCCTTGCTTGAGCTGTCCAAGGCTAGAATAAAGAAACTTAAAGTTACTTAACATTTCTCGTGACTACACAGGCAATCCCTGCTGCTACCACTCCGATACCAGGCACTTACTGGCAGTGGCGCGGGCAATCTATTTACTATGTACAAGCCGGACAGAAGCAATCAGGACGCCCACCTTTGCTATTAATTCACGGCTTTGGCGCGTCTACAGACCACTGGCGCAAAAATATTGCCGAACTTAGGAACGATTTTGAAGTTTGGGCAATTGACCTATTGGGGTTTGGACGTTCAGCCAAACCTGATTGGCAGTATGGTGGCGACTTATGGCGAGACCAGTTGAATGACTTTATTACCGATGTCATTGGTCAACCAGTTGTGTTGGCAGGAAACTCCTTAGGTGGCTATTCCGCGTTGTGTGTAGCTGCCCAGCGTCCCGCCTCGGCTGCTGGTCTAGTGTTACTCAATAGTGCTGGCCCCTTCACCGATACCAAGGTGCCCGATCAACCGAATCCCCTGCAAAAATTCTTAGGTGACCTCAGTCGGTCAGTTTTGCTGCAACCTTGGGCCAGTTTTCTTTTGTTCCAGTACGTGCGGCAACGCTCAGTAATTCGTAAGACTCTCTCCCAGGTTTATCTCGACCAGAGTGCGATTACAGACCAGTTGGTTGAAGAAATTTACCGCCCCTCTTGTGATACTGGTGCCCATAAGGTATTTGCCTCGGTCTTCAAGTCACCCCAAGGTGAAAAAATCGATGTACTGTTAGAGCAGCTGACTTGCCCACTGTTGCTGCTATGGGGAGAAGCAGACCCCTGGATGCGGTCAAGGGAGCGGGGGGCAAAATTTCGTCAATACTATCCCCAGCTGACAGAACACTATCTCCAGGCTGGACACTGTCCCCATGATGAGGTGCCAGAACAGGTGAATGCTGTTCTCCGCGACTGGGTATTGGCGATCGCACAAAGCGCAGCGTCCTAAAGGGCGATCGCAAGCAATTAGCTTGTACCATTTGGTTAAATGTTTGGCACTTATCATGAGGAAAGGTGGTAGGTTTTAGGTTGCAGGTTTTAGGTTGCGGGTTTTAGGTTTTAGGTAAAGTCTCTTCATCACCTACCACCTACCACCTACCACCTACCACCTATTCTGCTAATACAGATAGAGCCTGTCGTATTCAGACGCACGGGCTTTTCCATTGCCCATCGTCAAATTGTCTGCCACTGAGCAGATAAGCAGTCATATCTCCTTTGCCCTTGACAAAGATAACGCCCCGTTCCTCAAACAGGTACTTATCCCGTAGTAGCTCATAGGTGGCGGCTGTCACCTGTATGGCACCGTCAACGCCTTGGGATTCCATGCGGCTAGCAATGTTAACGGTGTCGCCCCACAAATCGTAGCAGAACTTTTTGATGCCAATGACGCCTGCCACGACTGGACCACTGTTGATGCCAATCCGGAGTTTGAACGTTTCACCCGTCTCTTCGGCTACTCTTACCATTTCGGCCTGCATATCCAGCGCCATTTGAGCGATCGCGATCGCATGATCCGGACGGGCCGCAGGCATTCCAGCGACAACCATATAGGCATCGCCGATTGTCTTGATTTTCTCCAAATCGTGCCGCTCAACTAGCTGGTCAAACTTCGAGAAAATTAGATTGAGAATCTTAACCACTTCTTTTGGAGATGTCCGAGCCGAGAACTCAGTAAAGCCAACGATGTCAGCAAACAGAACGCTTACCGCGTCATAGCTCTCGGCAATAATACTTGAGTGCCCTTTCAACTGCTCTGCAATTGGTCTAGGCAAGATATTGAGCAGTAGCTGCTCCGATTGTTCGTGTAGATAACGCAGTGCTTCCCGCCCCACCTTACGTGCTGTAATCTCGGAGACAGTACCTTCGTAGTAGAGCAGCGCACCAGCGGAGTCACGAACCGCGCGGGTGTTCTCTGACACCCAGATAACACGGCGGTCCTTACGATAGACCAGAGACTCAAACTCAAACACAGCATTGTCCACTTGTATAGCGGCAATGAATTCACCTCGGCGGTTGGGTTCAACATAAACTTGCCGCGAGATGTCTTTGATACAAGTGATTAGTTCTTCAGGAGACGAGTAGCCAAAAAGCCTTGCCAATGCCGGGTTTGCGCTGAGGAATCGTCCGGATGCCGTCGTCTGGAAGATGCCCTCGATCGCGTTTTCAACAATACTGTGATATCTCTGTTCAGCAAGACGGAGTGCTTCTTCAGCGGCTTTGCGCTGAATCACTGAACCCAGTTGATCGCCCACCGCCCAGACTAGCTCAAGCAATCGCTGATCTTGTTCACGGGATTCCAACGTGAAGAGAACAAACACAGCCAGAACCCCGTCATTCATGACAATAGGAATGCCCAAACAGGAGCGGAGTCCACTTTCGATCACTATCTGAGAACGGGCAAACACAGCTTCTGGCTCGATTTCAACATCCTGAATCCACTCGGGCTGCTTGGATGACCAAACCCGCCCAGGCAGTCCCATGTCGGGAGCAAATCGGAGCATCTTGCTATGCTGTCTGAATTTCTCTAAGGCGGACACAGTTGCCCCATCCGAATTAGTACTGGCATACCAAGCGGGGCCGAGTTCTAGAACAGTTCCATCCGAGTTGGGAATCCAGGCTTCCCCAAAATTCCAGCCTATAGTCTCACACACTTTACGTAGGGTGACTTCCAGAGCAGAGTGAAAGTCTTGGGACTCACTAATTGCTTGCGTTATCGTTTGTAAGAGGCGAATTTTTTCTTCCGCCCGTTGGCGATCGCGCGTTTCTAGACTTAGAGAAACTAAATCAGCTAAAGAACTAGCAAAGTTTTGTTCATCCAATGTCCACTGACGGGACAAGTCAGTGTGTTCATAGCACACTACTCCCACGATCTGACCTCCCACACGAATCGGCGCAGCCAACAGCGCTGTCACTCCGTAGGGACCCACAACCGTGCGCCCATCCGGTAGGTGGGACGCCTGCGATTCAAGAGTGATGGGGTTGGTGTCGGCATCGTGGATGCCGGTGGTAAGCTCTTGTTCCAAGGCTTTGAAGTAGGCGGGATAGTCTACTGCTGCTAACTCTATCCCCTGTGTATGATAGTTGGCACTGCTCTCAAACAGGTTGAGGCAATGAATCTTGGCTCCGTCAGGGCTGTATAACCACACACCAGCCCTCGAAATCTCTAGGGTTTGGGCAGCCGCTTGGGTGAATTGCCTCAGGGCAGAGTGCAAATCGCCGTGGTTTACACTTTTGCTCTTGGTAAGAGCTACGAGCACTTGGTTCTGTCGGCGCAGCCGTTGATGGAGTTGCCCTTGTTGGATAGCGATTGCGATCGGCGTAGATAATTGCTTGAGTAAATCAACCTCCCACTGCTGCCACTGCCGTGGTTCGCAACAGTGATGAGCAGCCAACAACCCCCACAACCGTTCTCCTTGTAGAATGGGAACCACCAAGTTAGCCCTGACCTGAAGATTGACCAGAAAATCAAGGTGACACGGCGTCATCTGGGCTGTGTAGATATCTTCGATGACCAAGATGCGGCCCTCTTGATAGCGCTGAACATAGCTTTCTCTAAAGCAGGCGTCAGTGATTGTGGTGTTCAGTATAGATAGTCCCTTGGTGCTGACAGATTCTACAGCGACAACACCGCTCCAATCAGCAAAGAATCGATAAATCAGCACCCGATCCGTTTGCAGAAATTGCCGCACCTCAGTCACCGTCGTGCTGAGAATCTCTTCTAAATTCAGCGATTTACGAATCCGTTGGGTAATTTCGCCCAGCAACTGTTCCCGTTGAGCCTGCTGCCGCACTAACTCCTCCGCCCGCTGCCGCTCCTTGACCTCCTGTTGCAGTTGCAAATTTTGCTTTTGGAGTTGATTTTGCAGATTCTGGATAGTCAGATGGTTCGTGATGCGGGCTAAAACTTCTTCGGGTTGAATTGGCTTAGTGACGTAATCTACGGCTCCAACCTGGAAACCTCTTACCTTATCTACCGTCTCCCCAAGCGCCGTCATAAAAATCACGGGGATATCTTGCGTTGTGTGATTGGCTTTCAATCGGCGGCAGGTTTCAAACCCGTCAATTCCGGGCATGAGTACATCTAATAGGATGAGATTGGGCTGGGCATATACAGCCTGTTCAATCGCACTTTCACCATCTATTGCCACCAAGACTTCAAAACCAGAATCGGTCAAAAAATCACACAGCATCCCTAAATTAGTCGGGGTATCATCTACGATTAAGATGACGCCTCCTGCCGAATTTTCCACACCTATTGATGACCTAACGTGTAAGGTTTAAGAAACTCCCTGATTTGCTTGATCTGAAAGCCTTTTGCTAGTTGACAAATCTCCGACGCAAACGGCACAAATTGCTCATCCAACTGTTCAAGTCTCGCCGCTTGCTCCAGTATGCCTCTGACGTTGCCTCTCTTAGCCAGTTCGAACAGAACAGCGATTTCCTCCGGAGGTGGAGCAATCAAGCTTGGAGTTTGGGTCGAACATTTGCGTTGAGCAATGAGCGATTTGGAGTTTGGATTATTGAGTTGTTTGTTAGATGCAACACCCTCTGAATCTTGGTCAGTCATCCCAAATTCAGAATCAGCGGCTTGCGAAAATCCCAAATCCTCATAAACCCATTCCAGCCCCAAATGCACCCGTAGCCGTTCTAAAAGATGCTTTGCCTGCACTGGCTTAGGAATAAAGTCGTCACAACCCGCCTTCCGGCTTTTCGCTTGACTATAATCAAAAACGCTAGCCGAGGTTGCAATTATAACAATCTGTTTGAGTTCTGTTAACTTCCGAAGCTTCCGGGTAGCCTCAAAGCCGTCTAGTACTGGCATCACCAAGTCCATTAATATCACATTAGGCTTAAACTTAAGCGCCTTATTTAGACAGTCACTACCGTCTGTTGCTTCGACTATTTCAAATCCCAAAGGGTCGAGGAAATTGACTAAAACTGAGCGATTTTCCCATTTGTCATCCACCACCAGAACTTTGCGCTTTTCTCCTTTGAAGCCAATAATATTGCGCTCTTTAACTTTGGCAATTTCCGTGGCTTCCGGCACTTCAGGCATATCCAAATCTAGCCAGAAAACACTGCCAGAACCCAATTGACTTTTTACCTCCAAGGTACTGCCCATCAACTGAGCTAATTTCTGACTAATGGCTAGTCCCAGCCCTGTGCCTTCAACCCAGTGGCGATTGTTCTCAACTTGATGGAACGGCAGAAAGATTTCTGTCAATTTCTCCGGCGCGATGCCGATACCAGTGTCCTCTACCTGAAATCGGATTTTCCCCTGGTGATAACCGACTTTGAAGACTACCCCGCCAGTTTCGGTAAACTTGACTGCATTTCCAAGTACGTTAATTAAGACTTGCCGCAGCTTTTGCTCATCGCCCCGAACGAAGGTAGGCAGAAGAGAAAGCGCTTTGTAACTAAACGAAATGTTCTTTTGTTCAGCACGAATACGAAAGATTTCAGCAAGATTGTTAAGAAACTCAGAAAAATGAAAGTCACTCAGGTGAATTTCCATTTTCCTGGCTTCAATTTTGGAGAGGTCTAAAATGTCATTGATAAGCGTTAACAGGTGGTCGCCACACTGTTGAATGATACCCAGTCCATCTTGTTGTTTGGAAGTTAAATTTTTGTCCCGTTTGAGGATGTGAGCGTACCCTAAAATCCCATTCAATGGGGTTCGGAGTTCATGGCTCATATTCGTTAGAAATTCACTTTTGGCGCGGTTGGCAGATTCAGCTGCTTCTTTTGCCTGTTTGATTACTTCCTCTGCCTGTTTGCGAGCGGTGATATCTTCATGAACGGCTACATAGACTGTTCCATACTCAGGATGTTCAAGTTTCGAAGTGTGAGATCTACACCAGAAAGCCGTGCCATCTTTCTTGACATTATGGACTTCATATGCAACTTGACCATGCGTATTTATCTGGTGCATTATTTCACTGGCAACCTGTTCGGCTTTCTGCTGATCTGAAGCGTAGTTAATTGCTGCCACAGGTTTTTCATTTAGCTCGCCCGAGCCATAGCCAAACATACTCTCGAATTTAGGATTGGCATAAACAATCACGCCATCAGTGGCTCTGACCA
This sequence comes from Coleofasciculaceae cyanobacterium, assembly GCA_036703325.1. Taxonomy (GTDB): domain Bacteria; phylum Cyanobacteriota; class Cyanobacteriia; order Cyanobacteriales; family Coleofasciculaceae; genus DATNPI01. The sequence goes on along the minus strand of DATNPI010000421.1, from coordinate 418 downwards.
GGCAAACCCCTTCAGCCATATTCCTCACGATTGCACCTTGAAGCTCCAGGCTCGCCTCTGTCTGCTTACGGTCAGAAATATCTCGCCCATTGACATAGGTCAATCTATCCTCAACAGATGCACTCGCACTCCAGACAAACCACTTGTACGAGCTGTCTTTGCACAGGAGGCGAGATTCAAAGTAGGTCGTGCCCGTGCCGCTTGCAACTTTTTGCGTGTTAGCCGCCAATGCTTTCCGGTCTTCGGGATGAATAAATTCGAGGTAGGGTTTTGCGAGTAATTCCTCGGTTGTGAAGCCTGTTGTGTTTTCCCAGGCTGGGTTCACATACTTGAAGTAACCGTCAAATTTAGTGATGCACAGCAGTTCAGGTGAGAGATTGAAGAAGTTATCACGCTCTTTTTCCACCCGCTTGCGATC
>DATNPI010000552.1:0-7345 GCA_036703325.1 Coleofasciculaceae cyanobacterium | reverse complement strand
GCGGCGTGGTAGCGCAGACTGTTACTGGTTAGTGGGGAGTAGAGTTCCCATTAACCAGTAATAATCCAAAATCTTTGTTGTGGAGGTTGATCATTTCTGGTTTAATCACTTCTGCCGCTTGCTCATTTGTTGGGAAACCCGTCTGAGCGCTACTGGGGATTTGTTCAGAAGGCGGCTTGCCTGATCTTGTATCGTAAGTTCTTGGCTATCATTGGAGCGATCGCGATGACTACCAACAGTGGAACGAGAAGAAATATGAAACAATTCCCTCTCTTGTTTGTATTTGGGGTTATTGGAATAAATATTTGTATACTTCAAAGTCTTCAAAATCAAGCAATTGCAGCCTGTCCAATAACCGTGCCTTCACTAAATGTGTCGAGAATAGCAACTTCTCCAATAACCGTGCCTTCACTAAATGTGTCGAGAATAGCAACTTCTCCAATAACCGTGCCTTCATTAAATGTGCCGAGAGTAGCAACTTCTCCAATAACTGTGCCTTCATTAAATGTGTCGAGAATAACAACGACTCCAATAAACTGTAGATAGGCGAATACACAGCGCCCAGGACGGGAGGCACCAGTCCTCCCTAGTGGTCCGGCAAAAATCTCAGTTCACAGCAGAGAGTAAACGAAGCCGTTCCGCTGCTGGAACGATTCGTCTTCAAAACCGTGCGTGAGGACTTTTGCCTGATGGGGTTCCTCAGTGATTTGGCTTTTGTCATAGTACCCAGTTGCGTTCAACATACTACCCTCTCCCCCCTTGTCTGCCTTGTCTTTCTTGTCTACTATCTTTGAGTGCAACTTGGTATAAGTACCTCTCGTCGCTTTATCATCATTGGCAGTGTTGAGATTGTGGCAGTGTCAATGGAGTGATTGGAGATTCTTGTACTCATACTTACCACCTTACAACTTAGGGATGATAGGTTTGGTTTCCGGCGTTCATCCCTGTAAGCAAAGCCCGTAGCGCACTACCGTAACTCTCATAGCGTTAGCACACAGCAGCGCTAACCCATCGGTTTGCTACTGAGTTACCCCTTAAAAAGGGTAGTATTGGACAAAAAATCCTGAAATCTACATAACTTAAAGCTTTCAACGATCCATATCAGGCAAGCAGATCTTAGAATAATGCAGTGAAACTTCGAGCCTGCGGGTGTTTCAGCGATTTGGAGTTGAAACTACTCGCTTTTAGGGTCAAAATCTAGATCTCAAAACCGAGATTTTAGAGCGATAGTTGACCTGTAATCCAAACAAAAAGGAGATTCTCAATGAATAAAGGTGAATTAGTTGATAAAGTGGCAGAAAAAGCTACTGTGACCAAGAAGCAAGCAGATGCCGTGTTATCTGCGGCTTTGGAAGCGATTATGGAAGCCGTTTCCGAGGGTGATAAGGTTACTTTGGTAGGTTTTGGCTCCTTTGAGTCGCGGGAGCGCAAAGCCCGTGAAGGTCGCAATCCAAAAACCGGCGACAAGATGGAAATCCCGGCGACTAAGGTTCCTGCCTTTTCTGCTGGTAAGCTGTTCAAGGAGAAAGTTGCGCCTGAGAAGTAGCGGCTGATGATTGGTTAGGAACTTATCCTTGAGACGACCAAATCACGGGGGAAATTTAGCCTGGGCAGCAGCACTGGCCGGCTGTTCCCCTTCTTTCATTCTTGATTTTTCTGCGAGTATCAACCCGCTGGGGCCTCCAAAAAGTGCGATCGCGGCGATTGAGTCTCAGCTAAAAGACCTAATCGCCTATCCTGACCCCAGCTATCACCAGCTACGGGCGTCTCTGTGTCAGTTACACCCAAATCTGACGCCCGACTGGGTTCTGCCTGGAAACGGTTCAGCAGAGCTGTTAACTTGGGCTTGCAGAGAGCTATCAGAGCTGGAGGGAACTGCCATAGTCACTCCAGCATTTAGCGACTACCAACGGGCCCTCAAGGCGTTTGACGCAAAGGTCTGGGAGTACCCCCTCACGGATTTTGGACTTTCGATAGCAAAGCGGGATGCAATAGCGCACATTTTAGATTTGCGATTACCAATCCAAAATCCAAGTTGCGCTGAAAGCGCACCAAAGGTGCAACCCAAAATCCACAATCGAAGTGGTTTGCTGCTGAATAACCCGCACAATCCCACTGGTCAGCTGTTTGAGCGAGAGGCAATTCTGCCTCTCATCAAGCAATTTGCTCTGGTTGTGGTGGATGAAGCCTTTATGGATTTTCTCCCTCCTGACCAGCAGCAAAGCTTGATACCGATGGTGCAAGACTATCCAAATTTGGTGATTTTGCGATCGCTCACCAAGTTCTACAGCCTCCCTGGACTGAGGTTGGGGTATGGCGTTGCTCACCCTGACCGACTCCAGCGTTGGCAGCAGTGGCGCGACCCCTGGCCGGTAAACGTCCTAGCCGCTGCTGCCGCTGTTGCTGTAGTTCAGGATACAGAATTTCAACAGCAAACCTGGGATTGGCTGTCCCCAGCGCGATCGCAGCTATTTCAGGGTCTAGAATCATTACCAGGGTTGCAACCCTACCCCAGTGCCGCTAACTTTTTACTGGTGCAGTCTGAACAACCGAGTTCACAGTTGCAGGAAAAACTGCTCAAGCACAGCCGGATTTTAATCCGTGACTGCCTGAGCTTTCCGGAATTAGGCGATCGCTACTTCCGGGTTGCTATACGCACACAGGCAGACAACCAACGCCTCTTAGAAGGTCTGGACGCCATTCTTAGAACCTAGTGCATCGTCCTTAGTCCCTTGTCGGTTGTCAGTTGTCCTATGCTGCTAAACAATAACGAATAACCAAAACATCCAGTAATCCAAAATCTAAAATCCAAAATCCTTGCATCCAATGACCGTTGAATACGACCTCATCGTCATTGGGGGCAGCACTGCCGGTACTTATGCTGCTGTTGCCGCCGCCCATTTGAATGCTCGCGTTGCCCTAGTAGAACCCCAGGGACTACAGACAAACTGGCTGGGTTATGGTGCGCTGTACACTCAGGCATTGGCTCAGGTTGGGCGTGTCGCCCAGCAAGTGCGTGACGCCCCTCACTTTGGGATATATTCTTCAGACCCTGACTCAACTGAACAGCGACAAACCTCATCAGTTCAGTTGACTGAGGCAATGCAGTGGGCTGATGCTGTCGTCCATACCTGCTCAGAACAATACTCTCCCGCTATCTTGGCGTCTTTGGGCGTCGATGTGATTACAGGAGTTGGTGAATTTTGCCGACGCCCTCACCTTGGTTTTGTTGTCAACAACCGACGTTTGCGGGCGCGGGCTTATTTGATTGCAACTGGTTCTCGCCCAGTTGTTCCCGATATCGAAGGGTTACAGACTGTTGGCTATCTCACACCAACTGATATCTGGCAGGAAGGGTTGAAAAAAGGATTAGAGGTTGGCAGCTTGAAAGTTGAAGATTCAAACCTGCAACCTTCAGCCCGGCCATTGCAGGGTAGCTGGGTGGTCATTGGTGGTGGGCCTATTGGTATCGAACTGGCTCAGACTTTGGCACGGCTCAACTGTGAAGTCACTCTAGTCATGAAGGCCCTCCATATCTTGCCCAACGAAGACCCAGAGGCGTCTCGCTTGGTGCAAGCGCAGTTGGAGGCTGAGGGAGTTCGCGTCCTCACCGAGAGTCCGGTTACCCAAGTAAGGCAAATTGACGATAAAAAGTGGGTTCAGGCGGGAAATCGAGCCATTGAAGCCGATGAAATAATCCTTGCTACTGGTCAACTGCCAAATATCGAATCATTAAATTTGGAAGGGGTTGGGGTTAAGTTCCACCGCCAGGGACTTGAGCTAAACGAGAAACTGCAAACTACTAATCCCCGCATCTATGCTTGTGGAGATGTGGTCGGTGGCTATCAGTTTCGCCATATTGCCCAGTATGAAGCCAGTATTGCCCTGAAGAATGCTCTATTTGCGCCCTTTTTTAAGGTCGATTATCGCGGAATTCCCTGGGCAATTTTCTGTGACCCCCAATTGGCACAGGTCGGTCTGACGGAAGCACAAGCAAGACAGCGCTATGGCAAAGATGTCTTCGTTGTGCGGCAATATTTCAAAGCTTTGGACAAAGCTCAGATCTTGGGTGAAACTACTGGGTTTTGTAAAATTGTTGGGCGTCTGAATGGTGAAATTTTAGGAGCATCGATAGTTGGCCCAGACGCTAGTGAATTGATTGGGACGATCGCACTCTCCGTTCGGCAGAAGTTGAAGGTAAAAGCGATCGCCAACTTACCCCACATCTCCCCAACTTTGTCAGAGATTACTCACAAAACGGCTCTTGAGTGGCAACGGCAACGCCAGAGCGGAAACAAAACTTTACAAAACTTTTTGGAAAGCTTCTTCAACCTGCGCCGCAACTGGTCTTCTTGAAGGGTCTAAGGAATTAGGGACTAGGGACTAAGGTTTTGTAGAAGGATTCTAAGGCGGTGACACAAGTTTTGTCATCGTAAAGGCAGCTATGGCGTTCATAGATTTTTCGCACTATATCCTGCCGCCAGTAAGCATCCTGACCCAGCTGTACAGCAATCTCGATATACTCAGCCTCATCAGTAGCAATTGTCTCTGTCAGCTCCATCATCTTCAATATTCCATAGGAGTGACGAGAGCGCATAAATTCGCCCGGACAAGTCACGACAGGTAAACCACAGGCGATCGCTTCCAGGGTTGTATTACCCCCTGACCAACTGAAGGTATCCAGAAAAATATCTGAAACTAAATTGAGATTAAAGTAATCAACCCGTTCCAGTCTAGGCAGAACTACACAATAATCTTCACTATTCAAACTGAAGTTAGTAAAAGTACGCTGAAGACGTGCTTGAAATTGTGCAGTAACAGCAGCCACAGGATGAGAAATGAAAACAAATTGAGCGTGAGGAACACGTTGAGCAATTTTGGCAAAGATATAGTCAAACTGAGGTAGGTACTTATATAAAGATTGACAGGAAAGATAGATTACAGCATCTTCACGTAACTGGAATTCCCAACGAGTTTTTGTTGGTTTGGGAATTGAGGGCTTTTCATAACAAACGCTGATGTTAGGCAGACGGACTAACTTTTCACAATAGTGTGCTTGAGCATTTTTCGGTTCCATTAAATCACTCGATAAAAAGTAATCAATGGTTGGCAACCCAGAGGTAACTGGATGCCCCCAAGCCATACATTGCACAGGTGCTAGACGTAATCCTGCTATGTAGGTTGTCAGGGGTTCCATGCCAATGTCTGCAAAAACCAGGATATGCAACTGGTCAGCAACTACCTGTTCACAAACTGCATTTAGGCTGCCATAGATATGATGAAAACTATCACTGTAAGAGCGGAACTGTTCAGTTGTGACATCAGCTTTGTGACCAATGTGATAGCTATAAATTTCAAACTTTTGCTTATCACAGTTTTTGAGCCAACCAAGGGTTAACTTACCTACAGTATGCTCTCTAAAATGAGCGGAGAGATAGCCGACGCGAATCTTTCCTGTGTTACTGAGCTGGGGCATGGGCACAGGGTTAGCCCATTGAGGGCAGATGGCAGCTATTACCTGATGGAGAAACTTTCCATACTTCCGTTGCACTCCTCGATCATTAAAACCCTGATAGCCAAGGAAGAAGGTGGTTGCACTTCCTGTTAATCCTGTCAAAGCCTGCTTTATCCCCTCAGAGCTATCTAAGGCAGCCTGTTGAATTAAGTTATTAAGTCCTTGGCAGAAGCGCTGACGCCAGAGCTGAATCTGCTCCTGGGTATCATACAGAATAGGTAAGATGAGCTGGCTTTGCCAGTATGCTCCAACAAGATCTGGTTTTAGCTGCAATGCTTTTTGGAAGTAACCCAGTGCCTCGTCTAATTTATTCTGACTCGTCAAAGCTAATGCTAGCTTTTGGTAGGCTTCAGGATGATCTGGATGAAGTATTAGAGCTTGCTGGAAGTAAGCAGCCGCTTCTTCAAACTGACTCAGGTGCATTAAAGCCCAGCCTAGCTTCAGGTAGGTATCTAAAAAGTGTGGTTCTAGAGTTAGAGCCTTTCGATATGCGATGATGGCTTCGTCGTACCTACCCCGCTCTAGAAGCGCATTCCCCAGGTTGTAGTAAGCATCAGGAAAGTTTGGCTGTAGAGAAATCGCCTGTTGATAGCAGACAATCGCTTCTTCATGCTGACGTTGCTGTTGCAGGGATACGCCTAGCTGGAGATAGGCATCCACGTAGTTGGGGTTGAGAGCTAGAGTCCACTGATACTGAGTAATCGCGGCTTCTAGTTGGTTTTGCTGTTTAAAGAGGTTACCCAGGTTGTAGTAGATTTCTGGGACATCTGGTTTGAGGGCGAGTACCTGCTGATAATGTGTAATTGCTGCCTCGATTTTGCCCTGTTGTTGAAGGGCATGGGCTAAGTTACCGTGCGCTTCAGCATCGTTGGGATTGAGAGCTAGAGCCTGCTGATAGTGCTTAATCGCTGCATCGAGGTCGCCTTGCTGTTGAAGAGCATAACCCAGGTTGTAATGAGCATCGAGATAATCTGGTTTGAGAGCTAGAGCCTGCCGATAGTGTTCAATAGCAGCTGACAAGTGACCTTGCTGTTGGAGAGCATAGCCCAAGTTGTAGTAAACCTCGGTTTGGTCGGGCTTAAGAGCTAACGTCTGCTGATAGTAGACAATCGCCTTGTCCAGATTGCCGGTCTGATGAGCAATGATACCGAGCAAACGCCAAGCTTCGGCATAATTGGGTTGCTGCTGGAGAATTTGGTGGCAGAGCAATTCGGCTTGAGATAGGTTACCAGTCTGATAGGACTGTAGGGCGATCGCGATCGTTTCAGAGATACTTATCATCCAGTAGAGTGCCTACCTTAATCTCTCCGGGATTAATAATATACGTTCCTGCCAAGTGAATGTCGCGAGGGCTTCACAAGGGCTTACTCCTTATCTGTCCAATGTTCGTTGCCAGAAATTACATAAAGTCGCGTAAATATTACTGGGCTTTATCGAGTTTTTTACTTTTTGACTTTAATGTCTTAAGAAGAGTCGAAAAAACAGATGGCTCGCAAGGGTGTGACAGCAATTCACTCAAGTCAGGAAAGTTTCAGAAGCTGAATTACTCCAAACAGGGGTAAGTCATCCACTTTCCATACAAAAGATTTTGAAAATTTTAGGAGATATCATCGTGAGACGGAGATTCACTGCTTTCTCGCTCGTGTTGGGGCTGACATTAATTCTAGGAGCCTGCGCTGGTGGCACAAACTCTACTACGGAGACTAAGCCTGGTGATACAACAGGCGGAACAGGTAACACAGAAGCGCCCAGTGGAACATTGTCCTCGCCCAGTAGCTCTGGGGATGTGAAATCCACTGACAAAACCAAAGACTCATCCTCCTCAGGTGC
>DATNPI010000370.1:0-6474 GCA_036703325.1 Coleofasciculaceae cyanobacterium | reverse complement strand
TTTGAAAGCATTTGTAGGGCTGTAGGGCTGGAAAACTGGGAAGAGATTGTTGATAACACAACTGAACCCATTCCTCTTTCGCTGCCGGATTTGACCAAAGATTGGGGCGAAGCGCCTGATGTCTCGGTTTTCTATGGTCGCTATGAAGAACTAACCACGCTAGAGCAATGGATTGTGCAAGATCACTGCCGACTGTTGGTGCTGCTAGGCATGGGAGGAATTGGCAAAACTGCTCTGTGCGTGAGGCTAACCGAGCAAATTCAGGATGAGTTTGAGCATGTCATCTGGCGAAATCTCCGCCATGCCCCATCATTTGAAGCTATCCTGGCAAACTTAATTTCATTTCTTTCTAATCAGCAGGAAACTCAGGCTGATCTATCACGATTGGTTAATTATTTCCGCTCATCACGCTGCCTTGTGGTATTAGATGAAGCAGATGCAATTCTACGCCCTGGTAATCCTGTAGGGCAGTATCGGGAGGGATATGAAGACTATGGTGAGCTACTGAGACGTGTAGGAGAAGAACGCCATCAAAGTTGCTTGGTGCTGACCAGTCGGGAGGAACCCAGAGAAATTCCATTACACAAAGGTGACAGGCGGCCTGTTCGAGCAGTATCGCTGTCTAGTTTGGAAGAAGAAGCAGCAGAGGAAATACTTAGGGAAAAAGATTTGTTTTATGAAGAAGAAAAATGGCAAATACTAATTAAACTCTATAGAGGAAACCCCTTAGCGTTAAAACTAGTTTCTACAACTATCCAAGATTTATTTGGAGGTAGTGTTTCAAACTTTTTAGAACAAAATACGATAGTTATTGGTAATGATTTCCGACAAATTTTAGAGCAACATTTTGTTCGACTGTCGGAATTAGAAAAAAAGATTATGTACAAGCTAGCAATTCATACCGAGCCGATTCCGCTAGCGCAATTGGCAGAGGATATCTCGTTAACGGTATCAAGATCAGAAATAATCGAAGCTTTGGACTCCCTCGGACGGCGTTCGCTGATAGAGAAAAGTAAAGTATCGGATGAAGTGCTGTTTACACTACAGCCCGTCGTGATGAAGTACGTTAAGAGAACTTATCCAGAAGGTCTGTAAGGCAGTCCAAGGTCACAGTAGAAGCGCCTCTCTCAGTCTTCAAGTGTGCAAAAGTATGATCTACTGTATCAATCCTCAATGTTCACAGCGCCAAGAGCCTGACACTGCTATCGACTGCCAAGCCTGCCATACAACCTTGCTGATCAACCATAGATATAGGCTGATCAGACCTCTACGCCCTCTGGACAGAACCCACCCTTACGCTGAGATTTTTGAGGTGGAAGATCTAGAGGATGATAGAACACTGAAAGTCTTAAAGGTTCTGAACAGCTACTGTCCGAAATTGGTCGAACTGTTTAGGCAAGAAGCAAAGCTTCTAATTGAGCTAACGCATCCAGGAATTCCTAGGGCAGAAGAACAATTTAGTTTGTCACTTAGCAACGCTCAAGAATTGCACTGCCTAGTGATGGAGAAAATTGAGGGGCAGAACTTGGAGCAGTGGTTGGAGCAGAATGGGCGAATTTCTCAAGAGGTAGCACTTGATTGGTTGGAACAACTCGCAAAAATTCTGGATTATGTACATCAAAATCAGCTGTTCCATCGAGATATTAAGCCGTCCAACATCATGCGAAAACCTGATGGGAAACTCGTGCTGATTGACTTTGGTACAGCTAGGAGGGTTACACAGACAGTAATTGAGGGGCGTAATGTTACAGTAGTTTATTCAGAGGGCTACACCGCTCCAGAGCAATTCGAGGGCAGAGCTGTTCCGCAGTCCGATTTTTATGCCCTTGGGCGCACCTTTGTCCATCTACTGAAAGACAGACACCCAAATGACATCCCCAGAAACCCTCAAACGGATAGCTTAGTTTGGCGACCCAGCGAACAGCAAGTTTCGGGACTGTTGGCAGATTTAATCGATCAGCTGATAACGCGATCGTGGCAAAATCGACCTAAAACCACTCATGAGATTTTACGACGGATAAAGGAAATTAAGCATCCTACTTACAGTAGGCTTTTGCTCAAATTGCTGAAGGTAAGTGTAGTCGTTCTAGTTGGGGGAGGCGCAATTTATGGCAGTTACTGGTATGCAACTGGAGTCGGTGGGTGTTCAAAGATTTGGTTTAGGCGTTTTCCTCTTGGCGATAAGTTAAGTTGTGGGGAAGAAATTTTAGTTCCTGGTGCTGCGTTACAAGACAAGCAACAAGGAGTGAATGCCTTCGCCGCTGGTGATTATAAGAAAGCAATTAGGTTACTGGACAAGGCATGGCAACAGCAACATGACCCTGAAACCTCAATTTACCTAAGTAATGCCCAATTGCTGGAGCAAGAGGCTAATGCCCCATTAATGAAGCCAAAGGCTTTCACGATCGCTGTTGCTGCTCCCTTAACTAACAACAAAGATACGGCTCAGGAAATTCTGCGGGGAGTTGCCCAAGCTCAAAAGGAATTCAATCAGAGAAATAAGCTTAATGGGATGGGTCTAAAAGTTTTGATTGCAGATGATGAAAATAAACCCGCCCAAGCTAAACAAATTGCAGAGAACCTGGTGTCGAAAAGGGACATTCCAGCCGTTGTTGGTCACTTTGCAAGTGACACGTCCGTCGCCGCTGTGGAAGTTTATCAATAGCACAAGTTAGTAATGATTTCTCCAACCAGCACATCGGAAGATCTCTCACGCTTTGGCAAGGCTCCTAATCACGTTTTCTTTCGAACTGTATCTAGCGATCGCGTAACAGCTCAACATTTGGCTAAGTACCTGAAAAACGATGCCCACCAGCAAAAAGCAGCTGTATTTTATAATCCTCAGAGTAATTATAGTAATTCTCTACAGAAGGAATTCCTCAAAAGCTTCCGTGCAAGTGGAGGAGAAGTCATAGAAGAGAAGTTTGATTTGTCTAATCCCTCATTCAAGGCAAAGGCTGAAATAAACCGGGCACAGCAACAGGGTGCAACAGCACTTGTCTTGCTTCCGGAGAGTAAAACTGATAGTAATGCCTTTCAAAACGCCCTGAAGGTGATCAGAGCCAATGAAGGCCGTTATTGGATGGTAGGAGGAGATAGCCTCTACAATTCTGAGATTTTAGAGAAGGAGGCTGTGAACCGCTTAGTAGTGGCTACACCCTGGCATAGCAAAAGTAGTCCTAACCTCAAATTTCCTGAGGAATCCGAAAGTTTATGGAAAGGGCAAGTGAGTTGGCGCACGGCCCTTGCTTATGATGCCACTCGCGCCTTGATAACAGCCTTAGAACAAGAAAAACGACAACAGCCGAACCGTATTGGTGTGCAACAAACATTAGCAGACCCAGCCTTTCAATCTAACGGAGCTACAGGAAAAATTCGTTTTAGCGACTCAGGCGATCGCCTAGAGTCCAACATCCAATTAGTCAAAGTCGTGCCTTCTAAAACCTCAGCCTCTGGTTACGAATTCGACCTTGTGAAGTCTCTCACCGCTCAAGCGGGAGAATGAACACCTATCAGCTTTCACCAGCCTACAAATAAGAGTAGGCGCTCCCTATGCAGAAGCGCCCAAGACAGTGCCACTCAGTTGGCTCAGTTACTGGTAAATTGACGTTGCGGTGGAACTTGTTCATTATCGACTGTACGAAGACCGAGAGACGGGGCGATTCGCTCCGATTGGTGGCCTTGAAGGCGATCGCCTGTCTGCACATCAAACCAGTGCATCGCTTCCGATGACAGGGATAGCGTTACGTCTTCTCCTTCCCACACCTGATTAGTAGGCAACAAAGCGCGTATTCTCAAATCTGAACCCTTAACCCGAACACTAATCAGGTTCTGCATTCCCAAGTTTTCCACTAAGAATATCCGACCCTGAATCGTCACCCTATCCTCAGGTTCAGCGATGTGGACATCTTCTGGACGGATGCCCAGTACAATCTGCGAAGGTGTTGAGGATACGTTTGGCAAAGGAATTCTAAACTCACCCAAGACCGCATTATTACCATCGCAGTTGAGAGTCAATAAGTTCATTTGGGGACTGCCCACGAAACCGGCAACAAACTGGTTGGCAGGTCTGGTGTAGATTTCTTGTGGAGGTGCCAGTTGTTGTAGGTTGCCGTCATATAGCACTGCAACTTTGCTCGAAAGCGTCATCGCTTCCGTCTGGTCGTGAGTCACGTAGACCACGGGTGTCTGCTGCTGGTCGAATAACTGTTTCAAATCCGCCCGCACTTGCTCTCGCAGCAGCGCGTCAAGGTTACTTAGCGGTTCATCCAGCAAAAAGACATCCGGTTCGCGCACCAAAGCGCGACCCAAAGCAACCCGCTGCCGCTGACCACCAGACATCTGACCCGGTTTGCGATCCATTAGGTGTTGCAGTCCCAGCTTCTCGCCTACATCATTCACGCGGCGACGGATTTCCTCGGATGGCATTTTGCGTAGCTTCAGACCAGCAGCAATGTTTTCATAGACTGTCATGTGCGGGTAAAGAGCATAGCTTTGGAACACCATCGCAATATTGCGTTTACCTGGGCCGACACGGCTGACATCGCGCCCGTTAATCATCACTTTGCCACGAGTGGGCGGCTCCAACCCAGCAATCAGCCGCAGTAGCGTCGATTTACCACATCCCGACGGGCCCAACAGAGTGAGAAACTCTCCCTCCTCGACATCTAGGCTGATGTCTTTTACGGGGATTACTTTGGGGGTGTATGTTTTGTTTAGATTTATCAGTTCAAGCTTTGCCATTGTTTTTATCACTTATTGCTCAATAATTTGTGGTAAAATACTGCGATTTTCATGTCATCAATCAGGATTATTTTCGAGAGCGACAACGGTCAGTCTGAAAGATGAAGTTTGTATCAATTCTGTTACTTATACTACAAAAATTCTCCTTTTTCTTCATTGTTCCGGCATAACAAAGATAGTAGCTGAAAACTGAGAAGCGCTTGCTCTTTTCCTCCTAACCTTTGACAGCACCAGCAGTTAAACCTTGAACGATCTTTCGCTGGAATGCCAGCACTAGCGCCACTAGGGGTAATGTGCCCAGGATTGTAGCTGCTGCAATTGGACCATAAGGAATTTCAAACACCGATGCCCCACTTAACTGAGCCGTTGCTACAGGTATAGTCTTCATCGATTCGCGGGTTATGAATGTCAGGGCAAAAATGAACTCGTTCCAGGCAGAAATGAAGGCAAGAATTCCTGTTGTCACTAGTGCTGGAAGCGTCATCGGCATCACAATTTGGGTGAGCATTTGAACTGTATTGTAGCCATCTACCCTAGCGGAATCTTCTAAATCTTTTGGCAGCTGCTGGAAGAAACTCCGCATTACTAGAATTGTCAGCGGCAAATTAATAGCGGCGTAAGGAATAATCAGGGCTAAGTAGTTATTGCCTAAATCAAAATATTTGACAACCTCTAACAGTCCCAAAAACAGCAACACGGCGGGAAACAGCGTCACAATTAGGACAGTAGCGAGGATGATTTTCTCTCCCGGCAGTCGCATCCGTGCCAAGACATAGGCGGCAGGAGCGCCTAGTCCCAAAGCCACCAACGTCGAAGTGATAGAAACGAAAGCGCTATTTAAGATGTAGGAGGTAAAGGGACGGCGGACGAATAGAGATTGGTAGTGATCTAGGGTGAGTTGCCTAGGAAAGTAGACACTGGGAACCGCAGAGATATCTGCATTTACTTTGAACGAGGTCAGCACCTGCCAGAGTATCGGTGCCATGAAAAAGATAACAACTAAAAGGACAGAGATTGGTAAAAGAATTTTTCGCCAGTTGAACGTTGATGCTTCTTGTGTGTGTTGATTTGTGACGGTAGTCATAGGTTGTTATTAGTCATTGGTCATTGGTCATTGGTCATTGGTCATTGGTCAATTGATGCTTAACAACTGACAACTGACAACTAACTGGCTCCTGCCGCGTTGGCACGAGCTCTGGACAAGAAGTAAGCTGCGATCGCTACTGCTGCCACAAGTAACGAAAATGTCACCACCACAAGCGCGGCACCATAGCCAAAATCCAGATAACGCATAACGGTGCCATAGATATAGAGGGAAACCGTTTCCGTTGCCCCACCAGGCCCACCTCCCGTCATCACCTGAATTAGGTCAAAGATGCCGAAAGCTTGAGCAAATCGGAACAACAAAGCAATTACAATTTGGGGCATAAGCAGCGGTACAGTAATTCTCCAAAAGCTCTGCCATGCAGTAGCCCCGTCAATCGAATGGGCTTCATAGAGGTCTGAGGAAATTGATTGCAACCCAGCTAGCAGCAGGAGGGCAATAAACGGCGTTGTTTTCCAGACATCCGCTAGAATTACCGCGATCATTGCTAGGGTTGGATTTCCTAGCCAGCTGATGCCTGTGTCGATCAAACCCAGTCGCCGCAAAATGTCATTGACGACACCGAACTGGTCATTAAAAATCCATGCCCAAGCCAGTCCCATCAAGGCAGTTGGCAAAGCCCAAGG
>DATNPI010000355.1:0-17599 GCA_036703325.1 Coleofasciculaceae cyanobacterium | reverse complement strand
GGCAGCAAATTCGATTTCGTCTAAAAACTGGGCGGTTTATCACGAATGTCTGACAACAAGCAACCATTGCCACAAATGAACTACTTCAAAGAAGAGGATATTCTTCATCTGCTAATCTCCGAAGAACCAGAATCAGCAAGTGTTGAAATCAGTCCAAATATTACGGCTGAACTCAATGCAGATGGGGAGTTGATTGGTGTAGAAATTCTCAATGCCAGTGCTTACATCCGAGATTCTATTTTAGAATCTGTTCAGGGTAAGTTGTTGAACTTGGTTCGCACTGAAGTATAGTGCGATCGCCAATCTTGTGATCGCTTAGGGGGAAGGGCGATCGCTCATTCATTCCTTCCCAACTTGTCCAGCAACGCTTGCCACACCTCAATCTACTGCTGTAATTGCTGGATGCGATTCCCTACGGGATAGCTACGCTTCACCCACTTGGCAGGATGAGGGGATGCGATCGCCTTTGGCATGAGGTGAGGATGCGATCGCAGTTGGGATCAGGTGAAGATGCGATCTCTTATTATTGGTGTCTGCTCTCTCTTACTCGAAAGTGCGATCGTGAACGCAGGTTCAATTCCCGATGCCCAGCGTAGTCTAACGGATAGGTTCGCCACCTTTCTCTCAAAATTCCACTTCTTCTCGCTCATTTCCCACAGGGCTAGTGGTATCCCGATTTTTCGCTGCCCAACAAATTGCTTCTATGTGTCTAGCCAGCGTCGCTACAGTCGGAGCCTCAAACAAAATGCGTACAGGCAACTCCACTTGAAACGCATCGCGTATGCGCGAAGTTAGCTGAGTCGCTAGTAGAGAATGACCTCCCAATTCAAAAAAATTGTCGTGGATACCTATACCTACCTGCTGTTTTCCTAAAACCTTAGCCCAAATTCCCGCTAGTTCCTCCTCGACGGTAGTCCGAGGTGCCACATAATCTTCTTTTGTATCAAGACTGAGTGTATCTACCACAGGTAGAATGCGGCGATCTACTTTGCCATTGGGTGTCAGCGGTAGGGAGTCGAGTCCCACATAGGTTGAAGGCACCATATATCCTGGCAACTTTTCTTTCATAAATTGACGCAGTAGAGGCGCAAAGCCTTGCGGCCCTGCCGTCGATGCCTGCTCTTGGTTAGGGACAATATAAGCTACTAAGTGCTTATCACCAGGTATGTCCTCCTGAACAATTACCACTGCCTCTATCACGAAGGGGTGCTGATTTAGTACGGCTTCAATCTCTCCCAACTCAATGCGGAAGCCGCGAATTTTCACCTGATCGTCGAAGCGACCTAAAAACTCAATGTTTCCGTCTGCTTGATAGCGGGCTAAATCACCGGTCTTATAGAGGTTTGATGAAGAAGGCAAAGAAGAATTTTCACCCTTTATTTCTTGTTTCCCATTGCCTATTTCCTGAATAAAAGGATTAGGAATGAACGCAAGAGCGGTTAACTCAGGGCGGTTGAGGTAGCCTCGCGCCAATCCATCGCCGCCAATGTACAACTCGCCAGGAATCCCGATAGGCACAGGCTGTAGCTGCCCATCCAGCAGGTAAATCTGTGTATTCGCGATCGGGCGACCAATAGGGATAGAGATTGCTTCTTCTGGTACTTCCTGCACCCAATAAAAAGAAGAGAATGTCGTACCCTCTGTAGGCCCATAAACATGAAGCAATTGCCTCGGTGAGCCTTTTTTTAGAACCTTTTTAACCCATCTAGGCTCGACAGCTTCACCTCCAAATAGCAAGTATCTCAATGAAGCGAAAGCGTGAGGAACATCTCTGGCAATCTGTTGGAACAAGGCAGTGGTTAAGAATAGGACGCTAATAGCTTTTTGACGGAGTTGTAGGGCAAACTCGTGAGGTGAAAGAGTTACATCTCTGCTAATTCCAACAAGTTGAGCACCGTGAAGTAGCGCTCCCCAAATCTCGAATGTTGCTGCATCGAAGGAAGTATTCGAGGCTTGAGCAATTTTATCGGAAGGGTCTAACTTCACATAATTTGTGTTGAACACCAGCCGATTTACAGCTTTGTGAGGAACAGCAACTCCCTTGGGTTTTCCTGTTGAGCCAGAGGTGTAGATGACGTAAGCTAGATTGTCGATCGCCACACGGCTGCTTGGATTTTCTTGACTCTCTAGGGCAACAGTATCCCAGTCATTATCCAGGCAAACTATTTGTAACTTGTGCGCTCCAAGACGCTCAACTAAATGCTGCTGGGTTAATAACACTGGCACTTGAGCATCTTCAAGCATGAAGCTCAGGCGCTCCTGTGGGTAGCTGGGGTCTAAAGGTACATAGGCTCCTCCAGCTTTAAGGATGCCTAACATCCCCACTATCATCTCCACAGAACGTTCCATGTAGATGCCGACTAGGACTTCAGAACCTACCCCTAGCTTCTGTAAGTGATGCGCTAGTTTGTTGCTGCGGCTATTTAGCTCTCGATAGGTGAGTTGCTTGTCTTCAAAGATTACTGCTGTTGCATCAGGAACTCTTTCCACTTGCTGTTCAAACAACTGATGAATGCATCGGTCTTGGGGATAATCAGCCTGGGTATCATTCCATTCCACTAACAACTGATGTCGTTCAGCTTGCGAGAGGAAGGGTAAGTTTGCAATCCTACTTTGTGGATTCGCAACAATGCCCTCCAGAAGTGTTTTAAAATGACCTACCATTCGGGTAATAGTGGCTTCATCAAATAAATCCGTGTTGTACACCACTACGCCTCTAAGACCCTCCGAGTGTTCCCACCGCTCCCCCCATAAGCTTCTGAAGCCCTCCGAACCTTCCCATAGATGGAACTCCAAATCAAAGCGCGTTGTTTTAAAGTCAATAGTCAGAGGACTTAGTGTTAACCCTGGCAGCTCTAGCGCTTCCATTGGCGCATTCTCAAAACCAAACACTACTTGGAACAGCGGATGGCGACTCAAGGAGCGCTCTGGATGCAATTCCTCCACTAGCTTCTCAAAGGGCAAATCTTGGTGAGCATAGGCTCCCAGTGTTACCTCCCGTACTCTGCCTAGCAGTTCCTGGAATGTTGGGTTGTCGGATAAGTTAGTGCGTAGTACCAGGGTATTGACAAAAAAACCAATTAGTGACTCTATTTCACTGCGGTTGCGGTTAGCGATCGGCGAACCTACTACGATGTCCTCTTGCTGCGTGTAGCGGTAGAGCAAGGTCTGGAATGCTGCCAGCAGGGTCATGAACAGAGTTACCCCTTGCCGTTGGGAGAGCTTCTCTAGCGCCTCACTCAAGCTTGGTGGTAGCTCTAGAAATTGAGTGGCTCCCCGGTAACTCTGTATAGCCAGTTTCGGTCGGTCGGTGGACAGATTCAGGATGGGAATGCTGTCTAACTGCTGCCGCCAGTAAGCTAATTGGGTTTCTAGTACTTCCCCTTGCAACCACTCACGTTGCCAATGGGCGAAATCAGCGTACTGGAGAGGCAGTTCCGGTAGAGGAGAAGGCTGCTCAAGAGCAAACGCTGCGTAGATAGTGCTTAGTTCCCGAATTAGCACTCCAATAGACCAATCGTCAGAGATAATGTGGTGCAAATTCAACAGCAATATGTGTTCTGTCTCGTCCAGCTTCAAGAGCAACAATCGCAGCAATGGCCCGGTGGCTAGATTGAAAGGACGCTGAGACTCCTCGGTGACCAACTGCTTTGCTTGGAACTCCCGTTCCTCTAGCGGCAAGTCTCGCAGGTCTATTACTGGCAGATTTATGGTTAAGGTAGGTGTGAAGCTCTCAGAGGCAGCTGTCGGCGCGTTAGGGCAGCTTTCCGTAGGAATCACCTGAACAAGTTGCCCTTCCACCATCCCAAATCGGGTTCGTAAAGCTTCGTGACGACGCACGATTTCGTTGAAAGTCTGCCCTAAGGCACTTAAGTTGAGGGAACCTGTCAAGCGAAGTGCTGTCGGCACATTATAGAAGGCATTGCCAGGGACTAACTGGTCAATAAACCATAGTCGCTGCTGGGCAAACGATGCCGGAAAGATGAAAACCTCTTCTTCCTCAGGAATATTGAGTTTTGCTTGAGCATCTGTAAGGGAATTGTCAGAAAGCTCCGGTGTCATTTCTCTGGTTTCTCGCTTCAAAACATGAATTCCTTGATAAGAGATTAAGAACCTCCAGACCAATTTTGAGGCTCAGCGATGAAGG
Organism: Coleofasciculaceae cyanobacterium; assembly: GCA_036703325.1. Classification (GTDB taxonomy): domain Bacteria; phylum Cyanobacteriota; class Cyanobacteriia; order Cyanobacteriales; family Coleofasciculaceae; genus DATNPI01. The sequence continues at coordinate 13,452 of DATNPI010000355.1, read as the reverse complement.
CTTGAACATGCTCCACAATCTGCTCTAACTCAGCTACCAGTTCAGTTGCACCCAATAGCTGATTATTGTGCGCCTGACTTTCTAGCCTTGCTGAAAGCTCTGGCATTCTTCGGATCGCCACTGTTGCACTCGAACCTTTAAGTTGGTGAGCGCGACGAGCGAGGGTGACATAATCTTCCGCTGAGAGTGCTACCTTAACTTCTTCTATGTAAGTTAGAGCATCTTCTATAAAAACTTGTAAGAGTTCTCGTTGAAACTCAATATCTCCTCTGGAGAGTTCGTCCAAGCGAGCCAAATTTACAGGAACCTCCATCGGTGTTAGGGTTCGCTTATTAGAAGTAGCTCTGTTAGTACAGGGGGACGCAGTAGCGTCAAAGGAGTTAGCTTTCTCTGAAAGAGTAGGAGTACCAGAAAGGCTCAAGTTTGTGGCTTCGAGTTTTGGCTCCCCAGCTTGATTGCGCGTCCAGCGTTCCAAGACTACTTCTAATTCTTCTAACGTTACTGGTTTGCTGATGTAGTCATCCATACCCGCGGCCAGACATTTTTCGCGATCGCCATGCAGTGCATTGGCCGTCATGGCAATTACTACAGTATGGCGAGATTCACCTTCAAAAGTACGCAGGAGCCGAGTGGCTTCGTAGCCATCAACAACTGGCATCTGACAATCCATCAAGACAATATCGTAGTGAGAAGAAGATGAGGGGGTGTTAGGGTAGCGGGACGTTAGCGTAACGGGGTGAAGCTCAATGCGGCGGTGAGGGATGTGTTGGCTTGAGCCAGGATGAAGAGAGGATTCTCCCCCTCTCCCAAATGCAGTAGTTCTTCCCCTCTTCCACTTTCCCTCTCTTTCGCGTCCTGCTAGCTCCGACGCTCCTGATGTTACTGCTTGGCTATTGATCGCTGCTGCGTCTTGAGAACGAGACACGTTAGTGTTTAAGGAGATTAGAGCAGCATAGTTTGTACAATGGGTCAGCCGATCAAGTGCTTCTTTGCCATTAACCGCGCAATCAGCATCATAGCCCAGCACTTTGAGTTGATTCAGTACGACTTTTTGATTAATCAGGGTATCTTCTACCAACAGAATTTTCACCTTTGAGCGCTGGCTGGCTTTTATCGGTTTTAGCGCTGGCGATGTAAGCTGAGTCGCCGGAACATTCTCTATAAGCTCGAATGGGGTCAAAACCTGCTTCAGGCAATTCAACAGCTTAGATGCTTTCAAGGGCTTGGTAATACAACCACTAAACCCCAAATTCAACAGGTCTAAAGCAAGCGATCGCTGATTGACTGAGTGCATGAGCAACCATTTCGTCGAGTGCCCCACTGACTCAGCATTGATGTCCAAACCCGCCTGTATCTCACCGAAGACATTTGTTTCGGCGTTAGCGACTTGGGCGCTGGGTGTACTAGCTGCTTGAGAGGTGGTGGTAGCCTCCAGCAGTGCCAAAGCTGCTCTCAGGCTTTCGGTGTTCCCCTCCAACAGATTTAGGTCGAGAATCGCCACGTCGATAGCCTTAGCGGAGCATACGTTTTGTGCGTACTGAGGCGCGACACCGCGCAAATGGGATGCGATCGCATCTTTGAACGGGTTTTTGTCCTTGGCAAAACGCCATGCTCGCTTGGCGTCTTTAACACTTGAGGCTTCCTCTACCTCCATTCCCCAGAAAGCGGCAAGATTGTGTACCACTTTCCGAATCGTAGCGTTGCTACTGATAATCAGCAGCCTTTGCCCTGCTAAAGGGAGAGTAGAGGGTGCTGTCTCGACGGAGGCTAGCTTGGCTAGTGGCACCGTGAACCAGAAGGTTGACCCTGGCTGTTGTGAGTAGTTCAAGGGGTAAGGAGATGAGTTTGTTGTGGGGTTGTTCCAAAATTGGGGAGAATTTTCTCCCTGGTTCCGGTGCTGTTGCTCTTGCGATCGCAACGATACTTCCCCTGCCTCCTGAAGCGAAGCCGTACTCCCCACTCCCCGACCCGGTACAAAGGCGGTTCCTCGACTCTCAACGCCGATTTCACCTCCCATCAACTCCACCAGCTGTTTGCAAATTGCCAGACCCAAGCCCGTGCCGCCATACTGCCGTGTAGTTGAGGCATCTACTTGTGAGAAAGATTTGAACAGCTTCGTCTGGTCTTCCGGTGCAATACCGATGCCTGTATCCGTCACGGCAAACCGAAGACCGGCGTAGGTGGGTGTCTCAAATTCTAAAGAAACTTGGATGACAACTTCCCCACAAGCCGTGAATTTGATCGCATTCCCCACCAAATTAGTGAGAATCTGCTGCAAACGCCCGACATCTCCCTTTAATTGTCGAGGCACATCATTGTCAATTAAGACCGCCAATTCTACGGCCTTGTCCTGAGCCGATGTTGCCAGTAAATCAACCACATCTTCCAGGCTAGTGTTTACGTCAAATTTCAACATCTCCAGACGCATTTCACCGGCTTCGAGCTTGGAAAAGTCAAGAATGTCGTTGAGCAGCGTCAGCAGGCTCTGAGCACTGACCCTTAGCGTTTGCACAAAGTCAAGTTGTTCCGGATTGAGGGCAGTTTTCAATAGCAATTCCGTCATGCCCAACACTCCATTCATAGGAGTGCGGATTTCGTGACTCATGTTCGCGAGGAACTGGGACTTGAGCCGCAAATTTTTTAGGGCAGCTTCTCTGGCTTCCACCAACTCGTTAATTCGATCGGTAACAATCACGACGCCACCAATTGAACCCTCTGGCGTATACCAGGGTTGAACTGCCCAGCGTAGGTTCATCGTGGAGCCATCGTTGCGCTCCCATTTATCTTCTGGCTGGGACAGGACTTCTCCACACAGAGCGCGTTGAATGACGGTTCGCCAACGTTCGGGGAAGTCTGTGAAAACATCACAGAGTGTCCGACCGATAATTGACTGTCCCTCTAAGCCATAATCCGCTAACCACTTCTGAGAGTGGACGAGATGACACATTTGGGTGTCGAACATTGCCATTGCTACAGGTGCATTGGCGATAATTTCTCGCAGTTGCTGGCGTTCTCTTTCTAAAGCTTGTTCAACCTGCTTGCGCTCGATACCGAGAGCAATTTCATCAGCCACAGAGGCGAGGGCATTAAATGTGGCTTGAGTTACAGGTTGGCGGGCAAACATCGTCATCACTCCCACTAGCTGGTTTTCGACCACTAGGGGGTATCCTGCAAAGGCGACCATTTCCTGCAAGAGCGCCCATTCCAGAACACTCAGTTGTGGATCGTCTAGGACATTGTTGGTGAGGTGTGGCTGGCGTTCTTCGGCAATGCGACCAACTTTGAAGCGACCAACCGGGATACGGTCAGGAAAAACCGCCAGCTGGGGGTATGTGCCTGCACTGACCTGTAGTTCCAGCATATTATCGGCTGGGTTGAGTATCCAAATGTGCGCCAAGGCGGCATCGATGTGCTGTACGATCGCCTGTGCGCACTGCTGTAGCATCCTAGACAAAGTGCTTCCTTGAGTGAGGGCGAGTCCCACATCGGCAGCCAAGGCAGTTTGACGCGATCGCTCAACTAGAACAGCCTCTGCCCGCTTGCGATCGCTAATGTCATGTAAATAAACGCATAGTCCATCCAGGGAAGGGTAAGCTCGCACTTCGTACCAGCTGTTCCATCGTGGAAAAAATCTTTCAAATTCAACAGCTACCTGCTCTGTTACAGCCTTGTGGTACTGCTCAAAGACAACAGAACTACGATGTTGGGGAAACTCATCCCAAAAACTCTTACCAAGTAGTTCTTCAGTGCTTTTCTGTAAAAGCCGCGCCGCTTGCCCATTGATGTAGGTGAACTCCCATTGGTGATTCACAGCGAAGAAGGCATCGGTGATACTTTCAACAATGGTGACAATTCGCTGCTTTGATTCTTGCAGTTCTATCTGTACTTGCTTGCGCTCGGTGATATCTGTGTCAGTTCCCGTTACTCGATAAGGTTTGCCATCCGCATCTCGGATTGCGGTGCCACGGATAAGCATCCAACGGATGCTGCCACCCTTGTGCAACATCCGGTGTTCGATTTCAAAGTGGGGAGTAACGCCTTCTAAGTGAGCCGTTGCTGCTGCCATTACGGCTTTGCGGTCATCGGGATGGATGAGTCTTCCCCAATCATCTAGGTGGTTCTGGATTTCATCATCGGCATAGCCCAGGATCGCTTTTAAAATTGGGTCAAGGTAGATTTCGTTAGTCTCTACGTTCCAGTCCCAAACTCCGACTTTGCCAGCACTAACAGCTAGAGCATATCGCTCTTGGCTTATTTGCAACGCTGCCTCGGTTTGCTTACGCCTCGTGATGTCGGTACTCGACCCAGCGAGCCGATAGGGTTTTCCTATAGCATCTCGGAACACGGTTCCACGGGTGAGAACCCAACGGATGTTACCATCTTGATGCAGCAGTCGATGTTCAACTTCCAGATGGGGAGTTAATCCTTCCAAATGAGCGATCGCTGCCGTGAGTAACGATTGCTGGTCATCAGGATGCACAGCGTTAAGCCATTCGTCTGAGGAAATACTATTTTCCTGTTCGGCATAGCCCAACAGGTTTTTCATGTTGGGAGCAACATAGATTTCAAGGGTTAGCAAGTTCACCTGCCAAACACCGACTTGGCTCCCACTAACCGCTAGCGCATAGCGTTCTTCACTCTCGCGCAGCTTTTGCGACATCTGGGTTCGCTCTATGGCGTAGCGTAAGGCATGGACAAGCAGAGGGCCATCTACCTGTCCTTTGACCAGATAATCCTGCGCTCCTGAGCGAATCGCTTGGACGGATAGATTTTCATCATCAAGACCTGTTAGCACCACAATTGGTGTGAGAGTGGCTAGCGTTAGTTCCTTTGCAGAGGTAACCGATAGCGTTCGCGAAAGCGAAGCGGTAGCGACGTTCTTAGAGTCAGCCTTCTCCGAAGGAGTAGTAGTGAGTCTATGCTCTTCGACGAGGCTTTCCTCAAAGAGGCTAGAGTGTTTGGGCATACTCTGCAAATGCGATCGCCAACCAGCGTCAGCGCTACTGCCAAGCGCCGTTCGCACTCGCGCCAGAGTTTCCAACCCTTGGCTGTCTGGCAATGAGAGATCTAATAGAATCACATCAAATCTGTCTTGCTGCAACAGCTCAAGCGTTTTATCCAGCCTCTGAACATGAGTCAACTCAAAGCGTATTGCTCGGGCTTCTGACAATAACTCTTTGAATAGTTCCGCCTCTTTGATGTTGTCCTCAACCAGGAGAACTTTGAGCAATTGAGCGTCCATATCCCCTCATGTTGAATCCGTAACAATTTAAGTAGTCGCCATGTCTCGCTAGCCCTGCTGGAGCCACTGCTTTAGCAGAGCGAGACGCGAGCGTCTAAGGAGCTAACACCCCGCTCTGCTAAAGCTAACACTGTTAGGTTGCTTAGGACTTGCCCGAAAGCAATAACCCAGCCAATTTTAGATTTTGGATTTTGGATTTTGAATTGAGTTCTACTAATCGACCCTTTGCCCCTAGATTCATCTATAGAAAGGAAACAACTATGTGAACCGAGCGGCGAAGCTTTAGTGAGGACGTACCTACAGGGCATCCTTTTCACTAGTACAGACGGGCAGAAATAAATAACCCGCTTACAATCGGTTGAATGTCCGCGCTCAAAACACTTTTGACTTTTGATCGCGCCAGGTTCGGGAACCTGCGTCCCGAACCTGGACGCACACCCGGAGGGTTTTGACTTTTGACTTCCGCGAAGCGGCACTAGTTCGTTTTTCACTAGTAAAATCTAGACAACTGGGCTATCCACGAAAGTGGATATTCATAAGAAAGAATGGAGTCATCAGCAAAAGCTTTTCCCGTGAAAACAACTACACTTATTCTATTTGTAATATTCAAAATTAAATTTCTCTATAAATACTATAGTTTGTATAATCTTTAATAAGTGCATAATATTTACACTTAAACAATGTTGTTTTCCCAGCAAATATGCAATAACAGTTTAACTGTTACCGCTTGATATGGCAACATCCCAACTTACTTTTTTAATCATAATCTTACTAAGATTGGTTCTTGGAGAAGGGAAAAGATTTTATATTTTCTTTACAAAGACTGTATTACAGCTCCCCGGTCGATTGGCAATACTTATTGCCTGAAAAAAGCGATGGTAGTCAGGATTATTTTCGTTAGGTTCTGTCAAAATACTTGCGAAAGGGCGAATTTTGTACAGTTGCTACTTTGAATTGCCTGTATAGAACTGGAGTTTAGACTAAACTGTATAGCCAGCCACTTTGAGTTATAAAATATACATTTATATTTCTCGTACAAGCTTCTATCCTAAACCAGGAGGAGGCTTCACAAATTAATGATGATTGCTATTTTTTTTAGTTTTTATATCATTTCGATAAAATTCTGATACAAAAAACTTGGTTTATATTATTAGGATTTGATTATTTTTTTATTAGTAAAACAGGCAAATATTAACCAATATCTACTAAAAAATGACGAATAAATACTGACTAATAATTAATTAATCAGTAGTTGTCTACTGTATTACGCTTAGGACTAAGGTGCATCTACTTCCATGACGCGGAGTGAAAAGGAAGAGACTCCTCGCTCTGGAATCGTAAAATAGAACGTTGCTCCTTGACCGAGTTCTGACTCCACCCAGATACGTCCACCGTGACGTTCAACAATCTTGGCAGCGATCGCTAGACCGATACCAGTGCCAGAATACTCCTCCTGAGTATGCAGGCGCTGAAAGATCGCAAAAATTCGCTCGGCATACTTAGGCTCAATGCCAATACCGTTGTCGCGCACCGAGAACAACCATTGCCCCTCCTGACGCTGTGCTGCAACCTGAACGACTGGCGGCTCTTCACGGCGATACTTGATGGCATTACTGATTAAGTTTTGAAACACTTGTACCAGTTGCGTTTCATCAGCCATAACCGTGGGAAGCTCGCCGCGTGTAACCTGTGTACCACTATTGGCTATAGCTCCTTCCAAACTCCTGACAACAACGTCAAATACCGCCCTTGTGTCACAAGGAGCAAGGTTTTGAGCCTGCCTCCCAACCCGCGAATACCACAGTAAATCATTAATTAGCGCCTGCATTCGCAGCGCTTCCTCCAGGATGTATTGAATAAATCTGTTGCCTTTATCATCGAGTTGACCAGAATAGCGTCGTGATAAAAGCTTGGCGTAGCTGGTGAGGGTTCGCAAAGGCTCCTGTAAGTCATGGGAAGCTACATAGGCAAACTGTTCTAATTCCGCATTGGAACGAGCCAGTTCTTGCGAGTAGCAGGTTTCTTGCTCTAGTAGTTCAGCCTGAGCCAAGGCAATACTTATTTGATCAGCAAGTTGTCGCAACAGATCGATCTCAAATTGATTCCACTGCCTGGGTGCCGAACACTGGTGGACAAACAGCAGTGCCCAGAGTTTATCTCTCAGGAGAATCGGAACAATTAGATTAGCTCGGACTCCGATCTGTCTGAGCATTTCTAGATGGCAAGGCTGGAAGCCTGCCTGCTCTACGTCCGACCAAGCGTGAATCTTTTGTTGATATTGTTTCAGGTACTCATCTTCAAAGCAGTGGTCTACAAGTACTCGTCCAAGGATACTTGGCCATCCTGGAACCACAGCTTCCGCAACGACTTGCCCATTGCGATTAGGTAACAAACGATAGAACAAAACGCGGTCAGCCTGGAGCAGATGTTGTAGCTCCGCGACAGTAGTTTGGAGAATCACCTCAATTTGCAAAGACTCGCGGATGCGGAGTGAAATTTCTGCCAACAACTGCCGATACTGGGTTTCACGCTGTAATTCTTGTTCAGCCTGCTTGCGCTCCGTGATGTCCTTAATCAGGCCTATGCCATACATCGCTTTCCCCTTTTGGTCGGGCACCACGCCACAACTGATATGAGCAAACACAATCTCCCCATTTTGGTTGAGATAACGTTTCTCTAACTGATAGCTAGAAATTTCACCTTTGAGGATTTGCTCAATATAAGGCAACTCGATTACCAAATCTTCGGGATGGGTAATTTCTGCAAAGTTGAGATGCATCAATTCCACCTCGGTATAGCCCAACATCTGGCAAAAGAGTCGATTGACTTGCAGCAATTGTCCATCAGGAGCCGTGAGTGCTATACCGATGGGAGCTTGAGAAAAAATCTGGCGCAACTGTTCTTCACTTTCCCTTAGTGCCTCCTCAGCTTGTTTGCGATCGCTGATGTCCAGAGTAATGCCATCTATAATCAAATCGCCATTGTCTATCCAATGAAATTGGGCAATGTTCTGAATCCATTTCACTACTCCAGTTGTTGTAATGAGGCGGAACTCATGATGAAAAGGCTGACAAGTTTCACTGGAAACTCTTACCAACTCATTGAATTTTGCCCGGTCATCAGGATGAACACTCTCATACAACGCTGATGGATTTGCCATCACTTCTGCTGGAGATAGACCGTTAAGTGTACGCAAACTTTCGCTGATAAAGGGTAAGGTAATTGTTTGATCTGGATGCAGAATAGCTCGATAGACAGTACCGGGGATATTAGCAATAATTGCCGATAATTGCTGTTCGCGATATCTCAGACACGCTTCGCTAGCGCGTAATGCCACTTCCGCTTTTTGGCGCTCAATAATCTCTTGATTTAGCTGTTCAATTGTCCTTGCGAGTTCAGCTGTGCGTTCGGTCACCAAATCCTCAAGGTGGTGACGGTATCGCCTCAACTCCTCCTCCTTCTGCATCCGTTCCGTAACATCCCTGCTGATAGCGACAACTACCTGAACGCTCCCAGAGGCATCATGGATTGGGATGAGAATGTACTCATGCTGTCTAATTCCATCCACCGTTGGGACACTAGTTTGACCCTGTAAAGTCTCTCCCGTGGTGAATACAGTTTCCCGCCTTTGTCGGTGCTGCTCTATCAGTTCCGGTGGAAAACCCAACTCTTGCTCTGTTTTGCCGATAATATCGGACTTCTGTAATCCTAGTGCCTGCAACCCGGCACGGCTGGCGTAGATGAACCGTCCTTCTCGATCAAACATATAGTAGTGGTCAGGCGAAGTTGAGAGGATAGCATCCATTGTCTGCACCTGCTGTGCCAGTTGCGCCTGAAGGCATTGCCGTTCCTCCTCCTGTGTCTGCTGACGCTCAGTGATGTCAGTAAGTACGATCAGCGTACCGATAAAAGTACCCCGTTGATTTAGACGTGGGCTAGTAGAAACTACGCAAGAGAGTGAACAGCCATCTACACGGCAAAATGATATAGACTGCTCTTTAATGCCGGATTGACCATGCTCAAACTGCTGCTGGGCATCGAGGCAAACCTCCTCATCCATAAAGTCAAAAACCGGACGCCCTAGCATCTCCTCAACTGTATAACCCAGCATTTCTGCCAAACGTTGATTAACGTAAGTCGTTCGTCCTTGTGTATCGATTGTCCAAATTCCGTCATGAACTGTATTGAGCAAGCCGTAATAGTCTGCCTCAGCTTGTCGTTGGCGCTGACGCAGCAAAGCGCAATACGTGCCGATAACCAGCCCACACAGTGCTAAGATACTCCCAACTAAAAGGTCGCTCCAACTCAAGTACAGGGAATAGAACAGTGGCATTAGAGCCACTTCTCTAATTAAGAGGGCGTCCACAAACAAATCCATCGTTGGTAAGGGCTAAGGCTTCACTAATATCTTGGCTTGTACTAAGTTGCGCTCATACATCTTACTTTCTCTCCCTTGTCTTCCTTGTTTCCCTTGTTCCAACAGCCAAGTGATATTTTTGAAGGCAACTCGGTATTAGGCATAATCTTGGTGATGCGGTGCCCCTCCTGAAAATGCGGAAAGTCTTAAAATCAAGGTAGTGATACCCTTATTTACTGTTTTGAGTTTCGTAGGGACAGATATATGACATCGTATGCAACCTCTTCTGCCAGAGCCGAGATGAGTGAACTCCGGCGGCTGAAAAGTTTACTACCACCAGAATTGCAGAGCTGGGTCATGGTAGAAGGAACTACCGAAGTCAACCCACCCTTGCTCCGTAGTGAAGAGATTGGCAGAGACGAGGTTGAGATTCAAATTGACTTGGTGAAATGGGAGCAGCTAGCCCTTGACCAGCGTAACCTGCTATTTTGGCACGAAGTTGCCCGGATTCAAAATGACACCATCCCTAAAGAGGGCTGGGAAATGGCAGCCCTCGCGATTGGTTTAGGCGGTGCTGTGGGCGAACTCTGGGTGCAAGATGGCTTGTTGCTGTTGTTGGCTGTGGGACTTTGTGGCGTCTCAGGCTACCGACTGTATCAGAAAAACAATGGGGAGAAAAACTTATTGGCAGCGACAGAGGCAGACGAAAAAGCGATCGCCCTTGCCACTCGCTTTGGTTACACCCTACCCAACGCCTACAAGAGTCTCGGCAGCGCTTTAAAAACTCTAATTGAAATAACTCCCAGTCGGCGTCAACGGCGTAAGTACGAAGCGCGGCTCACTGCCTTGAAAAAGAGTGCTTCCCAAGCCAAGGCAAAAGTGAAAGCCCAACGTGAAGACAAGATCTAGAGCTGACCAATCATCTTATGCGTCTGCGGCACCACGCGCACTGAGGAGAGAGAGCGCTTCAGTACAGCCTGCCAAGCTAGAACCTGTTCGGGAGAAGGGGGAAGCCCGACGTGATTGGATGCCTCTAATGGTGTCACTGGTTGCAGAAATACTGGGACTTGGGGACTAACATCCGCCACCAATTGTGCCACTTGCTCCAACTCAGCGGAATTGGTGTTGCGGCTAATAATCAACTTGACAAATACCTCCACTGATGCATTGTGACAAAGCTGGAGAAATTTGCTGTGCGCCTGCATCCGGTCTTCCCCACTCGCACTCTTCAGCTTGATATCCATACCGACCGAGTCCAAGTAGGGCAAAACCATTGCCAGTTGTTCAGGACGATGACCGCCAGTTTCTAGATAAACCGGCAATCCGGTTGAGAGCCGTAACTGGGGGAGAAATTCCACGAGAAACGGGGCATGAAGCAGTGGTTCGCCGCCAGTAAGGCTAATGCTATCGTGCAGACCCGGTTGATTTTGTCGGTCAACCCATTGCAGCAGCACGTCCCCAGGCACTGGATTGGAGTAAGTTTCAAAGTCACGCTGTCCGGGCGTTTTCTCGATGCGACACTCTTTGGGGACGCCCCAAGTATGGGCACTATCGCAGAAATGGCAGCGTAGATCGCATAGGGCAAAGCGGATAAACAGTTGACGGGTGCCAACGTTGAGTCCTTCGCCTTGAATGGCGGAAAAAATTTCGACTAGGCTTGCGGTAAGTGGAGTTTTAGAGAACATCTTCCTAATTGGAGATTAATTTTACCTAAATGTTTGGCGAACTTGAAGGTTCTAGGACAGAATATTGGTCAGAACAGTAGGTTACAGCTGAGTACCACATCCATATGGTTGACCCAGTTCCAGAAACACGTTTTCAGGTATCGACCTTAGACGATACTGCCGTAATGCAGATACCCATTCGCTTGGCTGGGCTTGAAGCTGTGGCTTTTAAAGAGTCTTGTCAGCAGCTTCTGCAAGAGAGTAGTGTTCCTAAAAAACTCTTTTTCGATTTCAGCCAGACTACGTTTATTGACAGCAGTGGGATTGGCGCACTGGTGAGTAATCACAAAAATGCTCGCCTTAAAGGGGTTGAACTCTCACTTAGAAGTGTGCCTCCTCAGGTGATGGCAGTGTTGGAAATGACGGCACTCGACAAAGTTTTGACGATTGAACCACTGGCTCAATCCGCAACACCAGTTGCCAATTGGTCAAGAAATCAGTTGCCGACAACTCACCCTTCTGTCCGTTCGGCGATCAAGCGATTCCTCGACATTGTCGGGTCAATAGTGGGCTTGGGAATTACTGCCGTTTTGTTTGTTCCCATTGCGATCGCGATTAAACTCGACAGTCCTGGCCCGATCTTCTTTGGTCAAACCCGCCTTGGCTGGATGGGAAAGCCATTTAAGATTTGGAAATTCCGCTCGATGTATATTGATGCCGAAGCTCGAAAAAAAGAACTCGAAGCTAAAAATCAATCCGACGGAAAGACTTTCAAAATGGAAAACGACCCCAGAATAACGCGGGTAGGTCGCTTTTTGCGGAAAACCAGCCTGGATGAACTGCCCCAGTTTTGGAATGTCCTGAAAAATGAGATGAGTCTGGTAGGTACCAGACCTCCTACGCCGAATGAAGTTGATATCTACGAAGTACCGGAGTGGCAACGTTTAGATGTCAAACCCGGTATGACTGGCGAGTGGCAGGTGAATGGACGCTCTTCAGTACGCAATTTTGAAGACATCATTAAACTAGATTTACGCTACCAGCAAAACTGGAGTTTAGCGTATGACCTGCAGCTCATTATCAAAACCATATTAGTTGTGTTTCGTAAAGATAGTGGCGCTGTTTAAAAAAACCTGGAATCATTTTTGGTTAATGCACAATGAAAAGCCACTCCAGCAATCCTGTCTTCAGGTAGAGACGGACTTAAATGCTGTACCAGAAGTTTTGCAGTGGTTTGAGCAATTTACTTCACCCCTACTGCCTCAGCAATTGGGGTCACAGTGTCAACTGGCTTTAGTCGAAGGCTTCACAAATGCAGTTCGCCATGCTCATCATGACTTACCTCCGAGTACCCCGATCAATCTCGAGTTGAAGCTGTTTGCTCGGTGCCTGGAGATGCTGATTTGGGATTTTGGACAGCCGTTTGATTTCCAAGCAAAAGTCCAAGAAGCCCTCTGTCAGAAGGAACACCGTGACCCACTAGAGCAAGAAGGAGGCAGAGGGCTGATTTTTATTCACCAGCTGATGGACGAGGTTTCCTATGTACGCCTGCCCGATCAGCGGAATTGCCTAATGCTGCGCAAACGCCGCTAGATTTCAGCAACGGCTCGTTCAATTAGGCGTCGTGCTAGGGTTTGCGTACCGGTGTGTTCGTAATAGTTCGTGGACACATCCAGGAAAGCGCCAAGATAGTCCAACTTATCATCGGCAACGTCAATAAACCCTTGCAGGTTATTAGCTACTTTTTCTGGAGTCAAGGCTTTGGAGCTAACAAAATTACTCATCCAACCCTTGACTGAGTCAAAGCTTTGACCAATAAAGTTAAGCTTGCCAGCGGAACTGTTGCCAGGAATGGAGTCGTTGATCTGACTGAAGGTTTGATTTTTTTCCAAATCTGAAGGACTTAGCCCCGAAATAATCGATTGCGCTTGCCTGATAAAGTCAGGGCCGAGGGGAATTAGACCATCAAAACACACCAGTGCTGCCATCCGCATCAAATTTTCGCCACTATACTCCCCTAAGGAAGCGACAAAGTCGCCGATGCTATCTCCGGGGATACCGTTAATTTGGCAAAAGGCAACCAGCTCTACCACCAATTTCAATGACAAATCGATGGTCTGTGCTTTGTCAGCTTTCGGCGTCACCTTGTCTAAGAAACCTAGAAAAGGGATTTTCTCACCGACTTTATT
>DATNPI010000354.1:0-8795 GCA_036703325.1 Coleofasciculaceae cyanobacterium | reverse complement strand
TGTTGGCTGGAAGTGCGGACTCGGTGAATCAACCACAAGCCGAGGAAGTAACTGCAAATCGCGCAGACTAGCCCTACAGCAACACAGCCAACAAACAGCGGCCAGATAATTTCTAATCCCAACTCCTTTACATCTTGCCAGGAACGCAAACTTATCTCAGTCGAAGTATGGTTATTTAGCAGCCATTTCCCTACATGGAAATTAAAAGCATAAATAGGTACAGAAGTAAAAGGATTACTAATCCAAGGTCCAACTACCGATACGATTTTGTTGCCTCGAAAAATAACCGCTAGCAAAACTGCCAAAAGTGTCTGGGAACCAAAGAAGGGAAACAACCCAGCAAATACGCCACAGGCGAAACCCCGCGCGATCGCTCCTGAACTTCCTTTTAGACGGACTAAGCGCCAGTAGTAGTATTGTAGGCGTCGTCTGAAACTGTGTTTAGAGCCTTTGAACTTGCGATTGCCAGCGGCAGTGGGTTTTGTCGCTGATGGTAAAGGCTGTGGGCAACTTTGTGGGGAATTTCTAGACATATTGGCAAAGAATCAGCAACTCTCCACTGCGTATTTCCCCTGCTTAATAGCAAGAGGTGGTTAATCGGTAATCAGGGGTTACTTCCTAATTTACATTGGAAATCGGGCAGCTACCGTCATACCGATGGAGGAGGAAAAGCCAATGGACGCCAATAAACCTAAAAAGTTCCTAAGCAATATCCCCTCCTAGCTAAGAAGAAGCGAATTGCCAGCGATCGCCTTTTACTGAAAACTCGCCCCTCAATTGTGGGAGGAGTTAGTTTTACGGTAGGGTGCGTTGCTACACCCCCTATCTATAGAGTTGCGGCATAAGTCCTGGAGTTAAGGTTGCGGTTCTTTTTGAGCCAGAGATGGAGCGATCGCATTAATTGCCACTTCTGTGTCGGCGCTTGTCTTTTGCCAAACTGCCTGCATCACCTCGTCTTTATCCAGTCCAGCGCTGATATAAGATAAATTTTCCCCCTCAACGGCTGCCATCGCTTGTTCTTCAATATCAGGGTATTTAGTAAAAACATCTTTAAGCACCTTGTCCCGGCATTCATGCATTTCCTCGTAACCGTTAACACGGTCACACCGCCAGAACTCTAGGGCTAATTGGTGCCCTTCTACTGCTGACTTGACAGCAGCTAAGGCTTTGGGATCACCATAGGCTTTCTCGACAACATTCACCAAATCGGTAACATCTTCTCCATATTCTTTTGGATGAATGCTGTTTCCAATTTTTATCCGCATCACTCGTAGCTCCTCTATAGCCGCGTTGAGTGGAGTTGAGGTTGTTGGCTGGGGAATTTCAGCTTGCGGCTGTTTCGAGCGAGCTTCTAGGACTCGAGAGGTCTGACCAAACACGAGAGCAGCCGTAGTCAGAGGGAGCGCGAGTTTCAGTAATTGCATCTGGTTATTTTTGAGTCAACCTGAGTTGACTGGTGTAGGGGCGCTGTCAGAATTTAACTGGCACTCAACTCAATTAGGACTTACGCACTTGCCCCCTAACCCCCCAACCTTGGGGGGAACAAGATCTAACTCCCCCCAGAATTGGGGGGTCGGGGGGGCTAATCGGCGGATATTGCGTAAGTCCTGTCAATGCAGCAGTGGTTGAAAGCATTGTGGCTAGGGGCATTAAGTAGTTGGCTAGCAGCTTAAAGCGGAACACTCAGCACAATGGTTCATAGTTCATGGTTGATGGGGGTTAAGCAATGAGCAAGGAACAACGAACATAGTGTCCCGCTTGAGTTGGTAGCTAGTAGTTTTATTTCCCTCTCTTAGTATTTCCTGGACTGGCTTGACTTTAGTACTGTTTTGTGTAAAAAACTTGCAAAACTTTAGTGAAGATTAAGCAAAGTTAACTTGTACCGTCCCTTTCTACTATCTTTGACGGCAACTTGGTGTCAACTGCTTTGCCGGAGGGGTAGCTCAATGATGAACTCGGTGCCTCGACCAAGTTCCGAGTTGACGAACAACTGACCTTTGTGTTTTTCTACGACAATTTGGTAGCTGATGGACAATCCCAACCCCGTACCTTTGCCAGTGGGTTTTGTGGTGAAGAAAGGGTCAAATAGGCGGCGCTGCACCACTTCCGTCATTCCTGAGCCATTATCAATAATACGGATTACAATGCGCGTTGGCGAAAGTGTTGCGGCTCCGGAGGAGCTAGCCGTAGCAACGTTTTTAGAGTCAGCCTTCTTCAAGGGAGTAGCGGGTTTGGTAGGCACAGCGTAGCAGTCACCATCAGGCGAATCGCCATTCTTGACTTCAGTATGAATTTCAATACAGGGTAAGGCGGTAGAAATTTCACTACCACTCTCCGTCTTGGCTAAAACTTCCCTCTTCTCTTCTAGGGCATCAATTGCATTAATGAGCAGATTCATCCAAACTTGATTAAGTTGTCCGGGGTAGCACTCTATAGAGGGTAAGTTTCCGTATTTTTTAATCAACTGAATCTCACTCTGTTTTCCTGTCGCTTTCAGTCGATTCTGCAAAATTAGCAGCGTACTATCAATTCCTTCATGCAGGTCAACTGCCTTGATTTCTGCTTCGTCAAGCCGCGAGAAGTTCCGTAGGGATTTAACAATCTCACAGATGCGCTCTGCTCCTAATTTCATTGAGTCTAGGAGATTTGGCAAGTCATCCACTAGAAACTGAAAGTCAATCGCCTCCATTTCTGCTTCAATTGCAGCTGGTGGATTTGGGTAGTGTTGCTGATAGCAATAAATGAGGTGCAGCAAGTCTTGGATATATTGATTGGCGTAGTCAATGTTGCCGTAGACAAAACTAACAGGATTGTTGATTTCGTGGGCTATCCCTGCTACTAACTGCCCCAAGCTCGACATTTTCTCACTTTGGATCAGCTGCGCTTGGGTTTGTCTGAGTTCCCGTAGCGTTTGTTCTAGCTCTCGGGCTTTCTTGCGTTCTCTAGCTTGGGCAAGTTTCCGCTCGGTGATGTCATTAAGCGTACCTGCTGTCCCCACAATACCCACGGCGACCTTTGTCAGTGCGTCACAAGACATGACAGTAAAGCGGGAGTGAACCTCAAACCAGCGGTAACTGCCGTCTTGAGTCTGATAGCGAATCTCATACCGAGTGTCTTGTATCTTGCCTTGAATGAGTCGGCGAAACTGCTTAGAGTGGTACGCTTGGTCTTCGGGATGGATAAACTTCCAGCACGGCTTGCCGAGGCTTTCTTCGATGCCGAATCCAGTAATCTCCGTCCAAGAAGGATTGAGAAACTTCCACCTACCAGTGGCGTCCGTCTGGAAAATCACTTCTGTGACATTGTTGACAACAGACCGATATCTTTCCTCACTCTGAGACAGTTGCAGTTGAGACTGCTGCAATGTTGCCAACAACTGATTAATAGCACTACCTGGACGCGATAGCTCATCTCTACCGCTGGTCAACAAGCGTCCTGAAAGGTCGCCACTGGCGCAAATATATCTAACGGCGGCACTAAAGTGTTCCAACGGTGATAGAACCGATTTCTCTATGAGCCACAGGCTAACTAGACCGAATGCCAAACCCAGCGCGAAGAGCGAACCCACGAGATAAAGCAAGCTCTGTTTGCCTTGCTGGTAGATGTCTCTGGGGATATCCAAGCGCAACAACAACCCAGGCTGTCCTTCGATATCCCTGAGCAGGGTGTAACCTGCAATCTGCTCACTACTCACGGGACGGACGAGAATGTCCGGTCGGACTGAAGTCTTGGAATTGGACGCTGCTTGGCTCAACTCATTTCTTACCGCTCGAAAGTCATTAGGCAGCTGCGGATCTTGGAACGGGTAGACAGCAAACAGCGAGTGAGTCACCCCTTGGAGCCGCTTAACTTCAGCGGCATTCAGGAAACGACCAAACAGCAGAGTGCCACGGCTGGGAGAAGTGCGGTCATTGTTCAGGATAGGCTGGGACGCAACAAGCAGGGGACCTTCTGGTAAAAGCAAAATCCCTGTGTAGCTGCTATTGGCTTTGTCGTGCTGGAGTAAACGGGGGTTAGTGCCAAGGTATTGCCTCAAGCTATCGGAAACAGGTACGACTACTTCTTCCTGTAGATCCAAGCCCTTGCTGTAGGTAATTCGACCAGTAGAATAGATGAACACCATGACATTGAGCCGGAGATTGGCAACAGTTGAGTCGCTAAGATTTTCCTGGATGTAGCTTTTGTTGCCATCCTTAACGAAGGCGTAGGTTTCGTCCCACATGGCCCAATCACCAACTGTGCGGTTTAGTTCGCTCAAGTCATTGTTTAATGCCTCAATGACTCGCTCAACATCCTGGTGAGTTTGCTGTGACTCGATTTTGGCAAAACCATTCAGCCAGATAGACGATAAGCTAAAGTACAGCGTCATCAGGAGACATAAAAGCGTGACGCTGACGATTAGCAGCGTCTTCTGGCGTAGAGTCATGCCGTTGCTCCTTTCTGGTGCATGACCACTAATACGCTGTCACCGAGAGCCTATCCGAAAACCGCTCGGATGAACTTAGACAAAACCCTAACGTGAGGTCAACGCGATCGCTCCAGCAATTGATCAGCCTGACGCGCCCATTGCGAATTCCCTTGAACCTTGTAAAGGTCTCTAGCATATTGCAAGACTTGCTGGGCGTCGCTGTATCGGTTCTGGCGCAGAAATACCAAACCAGCGGCGTAGTAAGCATTAGCGTAGTTAGAGTTGGCAACAGCGGCTTTCCGAAAGGCTTCGAGGGCGGCGTCCAAATTTCCCTCATTAAATAAAATTGAACCGATATGGTAGTGCGCCTCTGGATATTGGGGGCTGATTTTAAGCGCTTGCTGAAATGCCTTTTTTGCCTCTTTTATTTTTCCCTGTTGTAAATAAGTAACTCCTAAATGATAGGAAGGTTCTGGGGCATTCTGGCTCAACTGCATGGCGCTCTTGAATTGGGCGATCGCTCTGTCCAATTCTCCCAACTGTGAAAGTACCAGACCATAGTTGTAATGAGCGACACCGAGGTTGGGGTCAAGTTCCAATGCCCGTCCCAGATAATCCCGTGCCAGCTGCAAATTACTGCCTTCCAAAAGCGCTGCACCCAAGTTAGCAAAAGCCAGGGCAAAGTTGGGGTCTGCCTGTGTTGCCTTGTAAAAGGCATCTGCTGAGGCCTGTAATTGCCCCACCTGCCGCAAGGCTAACCCCAGGTTGTAGTGCGCGGGTGCTAGCTGTGGATTCAGTTGAGAGGCCTGTCGAAACGCCGCGATCGCTTCTGGCAACTTGCCCTGTTGAATCAACGCAATCCCCTGCTTTAACTGCTCAACGGCGGCGGGTTGTGTGGGTGTCAGCACCGGCAGTGACTGCGCTTGAAGTTCGGGGGCAAGTGGTTTCATCAGTCCTGAGTAAGACCCCACGGATGTATCTCTTTTGTCTCCTAACCCAGTCCTGAGGACTCGCGACTGTGCAGTCCCTCTAGTCATGCTCCCACTCAGCAACAGCAAACTCAGCCCAACAGTGATACTCACACGCTTGAATACCTGGGCTTTGAGGGAAAGAAAGGGTAATTGGTTGTCACAAGTCTTCCGAAACGGCTCTAGAGACTTCTCTCCCTCTCCCCCTCTCCCCCTCATTCCCTCATTCCCTCTACAGCTTGCGATTCTGTTTAAAAACGTTAAGCTTGTCTGTGGCAGCCTATATTTTGTTTTGAAACAAAACCCTTTCCAGCTGTTGCTTAATTTCATAAAAGTTAGAACTCATTCATTTCAAGTAATCTAACTTAACTTTTATAGTATTTTCCCTTACAAGACATTGCAAGTTTTGTTTCCTGGATATCAGACGCGCTAATCTCACAGGCAGATAGTTTTGATCCCATCTAATATTGGCACCGGCGATTCGTAGGAAAGTGCCGATGCGGTAATGCCTGTGTCAAACCGCTCAACTCATTATTATTCGGGGGGAAAATCATGAACGAAAAAGTCATGTCTGCCACACGTAATGTGGCAATTGTTGGTCCCTATTTAAGTGGTAAAACAACTCTCTTGGAAAGTTTGCTGTTCGTAACTGGCGCGATTTCTCGCAAAGGCAGCATTAAAGACGGCAACACAGTAGGCGATGGTACAACAGAGGCACGCGATCGCAAAATGAGTGTAGAAGTATCAGCAGCCAGTACTGAGTATGAAGGTACACGCTTCACCTTTGTAGACTGTCCTGGCTCCATTGAGTTTGCCCAAGAAACCTGCAACGCCCTAATTGGTGTGGATGCAGCTGTAGTAGTTTGTGAACCCGTAAGCGATCGCGTTCTCACTCTCGCGCCCTTATTCAAATTTCTCGACGACTGGGAAATCCCGCACCTAGTCTTTATCAACAAAATGGATCGGCTCACTTGTGATGGTGACGCTTGGGGTCAATCTTACCGGGAAGTCTTAGATGCCCTCAAATCCGTTTCGACGCGACCCTTAGTGCCGCACCAGTACCCAATTGGTGAAAGGGAACAACTAGCCGGCTTTATTGATTTGGTCAGTGAACAAGCTTATCATTATCACCCCGGTGCCCCAGCTGACCCAGTACCGTTGCCGGAGTCTTTGAGAGAGCAGGAGCATGCGGCACGGGCAGAAATGCTGGAAGCGCTAGCAAATTTTGACGACCACCTGCTAGAAGAACTATTAGAGGAAATTGAGCCACCCCAAGAAGAAATCATCCAAGACCTGAAAATGGAATTGGGGGCAGACTTGATTGTGCCCGTATTCATAGGCATCGCCGAGCAAGATTATGGCGTCAGACCGCTGCTGGAGGCGCTATTGCGGGAAGCACCAGCGCCTGAGATTACTGCTGAACGGCGCGGGATTGATAGTAATGGCAACACGCCAGTAGCACAGGTGCTGAAAACCTATTACACTCCCCAAGGCGGCAAACTCTCACTCGCACGCGTGTGGCAAGGTCAGCTAACGGATGGAATTGTTCTCAATGGTGTCCGTGCTGGTGGCTTGTACCGTATGTTCGGTCAGCAACAGCAGTCAATTTCCGAGGCGTCGGCGGGTGAAATTGTCGCAATTGGACGATTAGAAGGAATTGAAACTCGTGCAACCCTAGCTACCAACGGTCAATCGGCGCTGGAATTGCCGAAAGCTAATTCACTTACGCCAGTTTATGCTTTAGCGATCGCTCCTGAGAAGCGCAAAGATGAAGTGAAGCTCAGTGGCGCATTGAGCAAGCTTCTGGAAGAAGACCCGTCGCTTGCCTGGGAGCAACATGGCGACACTCACGAAATCATCCTTTGGGGACAGGGTGAAATTCACCTCCAGGTTGCCCTAGACCGACTGCGGCGCAAATATAACCTGCCAATGACAACACACCTGCCGCGAGTTCCCTACAAAGAAACTATCCGCAAACCTGCCACTTCCCACGGGCGCTACAAGCACCAAAGTGGCGGTCATGGTCAGTTTGGTGATGTCTACCTCGATATCAAACCTCTGTCGCGTGGCGAAGGTTTTAACTTCTCTCAAACCATTGTTGGTGGTGTTGTTCCGAAGCAGTATATCCCTGGCGTCGAGACAGGTGTTCGGGAGTATTTAACACATGGGCCTTTGGGTTTCCCAGTGGTTGATGTAGCAGTGACACTGACAAATGGCTCATACCATTCCGTTGATAGCTCTGAACAAGCATTTAAACAGGCGGCGCGGCTTGCTATGACCGAAGGAATGACCAAGTGTGAGCCAACACTACTGGAACCAATTATGACGATTGAAGTGTGTGCGCCAAAGGAATATACTTCCAAAGTTCTCCAGTTGGTGACAGGACGTCGCGGGCAAATACTCGGCTACGAAGGTCGTTCCGATTGGTCGGGTTGGGATTGTGTCTCGGGGTATCTCCCTCAGGCAGAAATGCATGACTTTATTGTGGAACTGCGATCGCTCACCTTGGGTGTCGGCTTCTTCAAATGGGAGTACGACCATCTCCAGGAAGTCCCAGGCAAGCTGGCTGAAGGCGTACTGGCAACCATGAGCAATGGCAATAGTAACGGGAATGGCTAATCCCTGATATCCAGTTTGGTTGCATAGTCATATCAAGCCGCTTTGCGGAGTCATTAGTTTTTTCGCCCACCAAGGGGGTTAACGCAACGGGACGTAGTCCGGTACGTACTAAAAAAACTAATGACTACTGCAAGAAGGCAGCACTTCGACACGCTCAGTGACCAGGCAGAAGGCGAGAAAGTTGTACAGCAAGCTTTTTAACCTTTTTCAACTGGATAGTTATCTCTGCCACGCTGCACTAGTGTCTAATAGTTCCGCCTCTAGCGGCATTCGGGTTCAATACAGGTTTTTGTAAAGGCATGATACTATCGTGTCCTCTACCGTATTGTCGTAGGTATGGACACATCACAAACTTGGTATATTGTCAAGCGTAACGAGGGTCAATGTGAGATTGTACCCAGCGAGGAAGCTGAAGGTGAACAAACCCCAGACGTAGTAAAACGCTGGGGCCCATTCGATTCTCAACAAGAAGCGATCGCTCGTCGAGTAGGATTGATTCGCACCGGGAAGTGCCAACCCGCCTAACCATCTAAGTCACCTGAAGGCTGAAGTATGAAATCTATGCCATAGATAAATCAATTAGGGGTGCAAGAGAGCAATACGCCCCTACTTGAGACTACAATCTACAAAACTTTTCATCCTTCATCCTTTACACTTCATCCTTTTATGGTCACTATCGGGCTGGAGATGCTGCCCTAGAGTCTTTTTTCGTCGCTATTTTTTGCTTGAGTACTTCCATTGCTTTGGCATATTGAGGATCGGCTGGAGTACCCACTTTAGTGCGATCCTGCTGTAATTCC
>DATNPI010000543.1:0-7832 GCA_036703325.1 Coleofasciculaceae cyanobacterium | reverse complement strand
AACACCTGAGTGTCATGCTGAACGAAACCCTTCACTTCGTTCGAGGGCAGGCTGGGTGTAGTGAAGCATCTCCCAGATTCTTCACTTCGCTATCGCTGGGTTCAGAATGACATAATTTCGTTAAAATGCGTAAGTCCTGAGATTATAGGTCAGGGGTCATACAACGGTCAAAGTCGCGCTTTTCTGCTAACGCCTACTGAATAGAATGGTTGAGCGCTACCCAATTTGACATAATCGAATACGGAGCATCCCAATAAGAGCAAATTGCCCGCGCTTCGTGCTGCTTCGCTAACAGACTGAAAGTCTGAGGCTATTGCATTCACAGAGGATGGGTACTGCCTATCGGAACTTGAAAACTTGATTCTAGCGTTGGTGGGCAGGTGGGCAGTGCTTACCAACGATATTGCTTGCTTCTGACGCCGTCCGAAGCACTGCCCACCCTACATGAACAAAGCTTGTTGAGACTAGTGCAAGATGTCAATATAAACGCTCTCCAACAAATAACAACCAACCCTTGCATCCCACGACTAAAGTACGTGGGATGAGTTGAACAAATACTGAGGATGAAGCAACTGAGTCGGTGTTAGCTTATTGGCGTTAAAAAGTTACTCAGGAAAGATGTTACTATGCGCTCCGCCTCAGTTTTATCTGTGTTAGGGCTTAGTTTATTAACTCTGTGGGGCTGTGGCAACAATCCAACACCCACTGCCACAAACACAGGAACCCCTGCGGCATCTCCCAGTCCCACAACCGCCGCTTCTCCCTCTGCTGGAAGTAAGCAACCCACACAACTTCCCTCACCATCAGCTGATATCGGTAAGCCAATTAAGCTGGGGAAATATCAATTTACCGTCAACGGTGTGCGTGAAAGTGTTGGGGATGAGATTAGTAAGCCCAAACAGGGACAGAAGTTCCTTGTGATTGATGCCACAGTTGAAAACCAAGGGGAGAAGAGAGCACCAATCTCCTCAATCACCTTGTTCACGCTATCTGACAGCAACAACAAGAAATACGAGCGAGTGATTACCACAGACGCCAAAGGCAGTCTTGATAGTAATCTAGACCCTGGCAAATCGCTCAAAGGTGAGATTGCCTTTGAAGTACCCAAAGATGCTAAGAATCTACAGTTAATCGTCAGGGGTGATTTGGTTGAACCTCGCCTACAGGCTAAAGTCAAGCTAAACTAACCCAGTACCCTGCAAAACCTGATTCAGCTTGCCACTGCGATAGCCTTCCAAATCCAGGGTGACATAGATAAAGCCGAATTCCTGAAAGGCTGACACTAGGGTTGGTAAATCTGTGGTTAAAACAAACTCCTTGATTTGCTCAGGCGACAGTTCAATCCGAGCCGTATCACCTTCGGAACGAACGCGAAGATTAGAATAACCTAGCCTACGCAAATAGATTTCTGCTCGACCAACCCGTTTTAGCTTGCCTACGGTAATTTCTTCACCATAGGGGAAGCGGGAACTCAAACAAGGTTGGGCGGGTTTATCCCACCAAGGAAGCCCTAGTTGTTTAGAAATTTGGCGAACTTCGGCTTTGGTGACGCCAACTTCAGCTAAAGGCGATCGCGCTCCTCTTTCCTTTGCTGCTTGAATACCTGGTCTATAGTCTCCCAAATCATCAGCATTTACTCCATCTACTACATAGGGATAACCACGCTGGAGAGCCAGGGGTTTGAGTGTATCATGTAGCTCACTTTTGCAAAAATAGCAGCGGTTGACGGGGTTAGAGGTGTAATTGGGATTGTCCATCTCATGCGTTTCAACCACCTCATGAGTAATTCCAATTGCCGCTACTTGGATGCGGGCATCTTCGAGTTCTTCGGGGAGTAGAGAAGGAGAGACGGCAGTTATGGCTAGGGCGCGATCGCCCAAGACATCGTAGGCAATCTTAGCAACCAGGGTGCTATCTACACCTCCGGAATAGGCAATCAAAGCCCGGTTCATCTCGGCAAATATTGTTTTTAGTTGCTTTAGTTTCTGCTCTAGCATTGCAATTGGGTTAATTAACTGAGTGTTATTCCACACAGACAGGCGTGTACTCCTGTCGTCGGGTGCTTGCGCCCAACATTTCTACGCTAGCGAATTTCCTCTCTCCAAGAAATCCAGCAAAATTTGTCGGTGAGGACGCCCCAGAGGACGCACCTGACCTGCTTTTTCTGAGTAACGTTCACCCGCTCTTATTTCTTCAGGTGATACTAAACCCATATCCCACCCTTCTCCTAGCACCAGTTGATTTAGTTCTACGGTTAGGGGGGCGTGGAAAACATGACGAAGCACTTGTGCATCCGAATAGCAAGCAAACTCCGACACGGCGGGTGGAGCATAACCAATTTCCTCTAATAGTTCCCGCTTAACCGCTTCTTCTGGTGTCTCCCCTGGATCGATATGACCACCAAAGAAGCCCCAGCAACCGGGATAGATAATGCCAGGGATGTTGTCTCGGAGCTGCATCAGAAAGCGGTCTGAGGTGTGGAGAATTGCGATCGCTACTTCAACTTGCTTACTGTTCATGGTTGCGCCTCTCCTTGAGGGGATGCGGGTTGCCCTGGTTGTCCTGCCTTCCGTTGTAGCTGCTGCTCCTCCTGAATATAGACTTCGCCTAAATCTTGCCCACCGACAGGAATGCTTTGAAATTGCAGCTGACCCTTGATCAGGACTTCATCGCCGACATCGGGAAGGCTTTGGCTTGTCATTACCCAGACTGCGCCCGTGGCATCCTGGAGTTTGTAGGCACCGCTTCCCAAGAATGGTGCACGAGTTGCCACTTGACCTTGCAGGTGAACTGTAGCGGCAGAATTTTTATTTTTTTGGATTTCGCTGATTTTCGTGACATTCCCACCAACGCCATTCAAGTTAATCCCACCAATGCCAAGTGGGCCTGAGTTACTACAGCTAACCAGCCCCCCCCCAAACAGTAAAAAGCAAATCGGTAAAAAGTAAAATAATTTTGACTTCTGCCACCTGTGCAGTGACAAGAAAGGGGGCAAGAGGTTGCCTTTTGTCTTGCTAGGTTGCCTTGATTTAACGTTTAAGGGCATCATCGCCTGGGTTTTCGTTAACATTTTCTTCGACTTTTGGACAGAGTCAATCATTTTTTTACTGATGAGCGAAATCTGCGAAGCTGTTATGGTTTATGCTCTAGCTGTGAAATCAGCAGACACAAAGCACAAAAAAACGCTCTTGCAACCGCGATGCACTCAACTTACGCCCACATACTAGATGGTAAAGCTCTCGCTCAAAGAATTCAGACGCAGCTCTCTGAACAGGTGGCTCAGTTGCTCTTGGAAAATGGACGCCCTCCAGGATTAGCGGTGTTGATGGTGGGTGACCACCCGGCCAGCACCGTCTATGTGCGTAATAAAGAGCGTGCCTGCGCTAAGGTTGGCATTGCCTCTTTTGGGCGTCATTTTCCAAGTGAAACCTCCCAAGCCGAACTGGAGGAAGTGATTCAATCCCTCAATCAAGATGAGCGAGTGGATGGGATTCTCGTCCAGCTTCCTTTACCCGACCACTTGGATGCTGTTTCATTACTACGCCAAATCGATCCGGATAAGGATGCTGATGGACTGCATCCATTTAATCTAGGGCGTTTGGTAAGAGGGGAAAGTGGCTTACGCAGTTGTACGCCAGCGGGGGTGATGCGCCTGTTGCGGGAGTATCAAATTGATGTGAAAGGCAAACAGGCAGTGGTTGTCGGGCGCAGTATCTTGGTGGGTAAGCCAATGGCGCTGATGCTCCTGGAAGCTGATGCAACAGTGACAATCGCTCATTCACGCTCGGAAAATCTCGCTGAACTCACCCGCGGCGCTGACATTTTGGTGGCGGCAGTCGGACGCCCTGAACTAATCGTAGCTGAGATGGTCAAGCCCAAAGCGATCGTAATAGACGTGGGTATGAATCGCATCACTGACGAGAGTGGGCAATCGCGTCTCGTCGGAGATGTCCATTTTGACTCGGTGCGGGAAATCGCACAATATATTACCCCAGTTCCTGGGGGCGTTGGAGCTATGACGGTTGCCATGTTGTTGCACAATACTGTACTGAGCTATACGCGATCGCGCTTTGCGCCCTAGCGAAGCTAATCGCGCTTTGCACACTAGCGGAGCTAATCGCATTCATAAAGACCCCATCACTCGTAGAATTGTTAAGACAGTGACCACAAAAAATCAAGGAATTAAGGCATGGTAGCGACGGATGGGCGACCTGCCCCCAAAAGGGAATCCCCTGCTTTCGACTTATCAACTTACTTAAAAGGGCGACAGGCTCAAGTTGAGGCGGCTCTAGACCGTTCTCTCCCGCTCACTTATCCTGAAAAGATTTACGAGGCGATGCGCTATTCCCTACTAGCTGGGGGTAAACGCCTACGTCCGATTCTTTGCCTTGCTACCTGTGAGCTAGCGGGTGGCACAGTTGAGATGGCAATGCCAACTGCCTGCGCCCTGGAAATGATTCACACCATGTCGTTGATTCATGATGACCTACCGGCCATGGATAACGACGACTACCGCCGGGGCAAACTGACTAATCACAAGGTTTACGGTGAAGACATTGCCATTCTGGCAGGAGATGGATTGCTGGCTTATGCCTTTGAGTATGTTGCAGCTCAAACCCAGGATGTGCCAGCGCCTCAGCTGTTGCAAGTGATTGCTCGGTTAGGTAAAGCTGTGGGGGCAGCGGGATTGGTTGGGGGTCAAGTACTTGACCTGGAATCAGAGGGACTTTCAGATGTTCAGGAGGAAACCCTCAATTTTATTCATACCCGCAAAACCGGAGCGCTGCTGGAAGCCTGTGTGGTTTGTGGTGGGATTTTGGCAGGGGTGAAGGATGCTGAACTTGAGCGTCTGTCTCGCTATGCCCAAAATATCGGGTTAGCATTTCAGATTGTCGATGATATCCTCGATATCACCGCTACTCAGGAGGAACTGGGGAAAACCGCCGGTAAAGACTTACTGGCACAAAAGGCGACTTATCCAAGCCTTTGGGGGCTTGAGACCTCAAAAGCCAAAGCCCAGCAACTGGTGGAGATGGCAAAAGCTGAACTGGAACCGTTTGGCGAGAAAGCTCAACCACTCATTGCGATCGCCGACTTCATTACGATGCGCACTCACTAAATGTCTAATACTGATATTTCCACTGTTAAGTGAAACACTATGCAGGACTTTGGCGACATACTAAACAACCAGGTACTGCTGGTTGCGATCATTGCTTGTTTAGCGGCTCAACTATCCAAGCTCCTGGTTGAGCTAACAAAAAATCGCAAATTTAATCTTCGTGTTCTTGTGACTACTGGTGGTATGCCCAGTGCTCACTCGGCATTCGTTGGTGCCCTAGCAGTGGGTGTGGGTCAAACTCTGGGATGGGCTTCTCCTGAGTTTGCGATCGCCTTTATTTTTGCCGTAATTGTCATGTACGATGCCGCTGGCGTTCGTCAAGCTGCCGGTAAGCAAGCTCGCATCCTCAACCAAATCATCGATGAGTTATTCAGTCAAGGCAAAGAGTTCAACGAAGACCGCCTCAAAGAATTACTCGGACATACACCCTTTCAGGTGATTGTCGGGTTGTCAATGGGCATTGCTATTTCCTGTTTGGCGGGTCCAGCTTATTAGTTGTTAGGCGAGAACTATGAAAGGGCCGAACCAGATCTAACTCCCCCAGAATTGGGGGTTGGGGGCGAGTTCGTAAGTCCTGAATATTCCAAAATCCGAAAAACCCAGCAGACTATAGGTAAGAGGCTTCTTCAGTTTTCCCGAATTGTCTACTAACCACTGGAAGTACCAATGTTTAATCCCACCAAGCTCATGATTGAGGCGTTTGTGCCCGAACTCAAGGCCGGATACTACTCAGCTTATGGTGGTCAGAATCCCAACTTTGCGGAAATCATTGCCTGGGTTGGAAATATGGCCTTGGAGAACATTGCCAATAGTAATGCACTCTATCACAACGTAGAACATACCATCTTCGTGACTTTAGTGGGGCAAGAAATCTTGCGGGGTAAGCATATCCGTGAAGGTGGGGTAGCCGGTGAGGACTGGTTGCACTTCGTAATTTCTCTGTTGTGTCACGACATTGGATATGTCAAAGGAGTCTGTCGTCAGGATCGCATCGCTTTCAGACACTATGCTACAGGTAAGGATGACCTAACGGTCACCCTCCCGCTGGGTTCTACAGATGCCAGCCTCACTCCCTATCATGTTGACCGAGGCAAACTTTTCGTTCAAGAGCGCTTTGGCGGTCATAAACTGCTTGATGCTCAAACTATTAAGAACAATATTGAATTGACCCGTTTTCCTGTGCCTTTGGACTCAGATCACAAAGACACCATTAATTACCCAGGGTTGGTAAGGGCGGCAGATCTGATCGGTCAACTGAGTGATCCACGCTACCAGCAAAAGATTGCCGCTTTATTCTATGAGTTTGAAGAGACGGGTGTAAACAAGCAATTGGGTTACCGCCACCCAGAAGACTTACGACTCAACTACCCTAAGTTTTATTGGAACAGCGTCCATCCCTACATAGGTGACGCTATCGAGCATCTGAAGTTAACGCAACAGGGGAAGCAAATCCTCGCTAACCTCTATGCACATGTCTTTGAAGTTGAACACGAACCCAAGCTTGAACCCGCGATCGCTTTGTGATACTCAGTTGTAGTAGGAGTCAAATGAAGGCTGAAGGATGAAGTGTAAGAAGTAAAGGTTAAGACCTAATACCATTTGGGCTTAAACTTGACACATTTGAATTTCTGAAACTACCCATTGGCAAGGCTTTCAAAATCCAAAATCCAAAATCCAAAATCCAAAATGGTATAACTCCTGATTTCTTCCGAATATTTCTGGAATATTATTGCTTCAGTAGCAGATAAAATAATTGCCCATCGGCGACGGTAACTCCAGCACGCTCACCTGCTTCATAGCCACTTCCCAGAAAATAATCCACACGACCCGGCCCTTTAATTGCGCCTCCTGTATCTTGGTCAAGCACATAGCGGCTGACAGTACGATTCTCCATCACTCCGTTGGGATTCCTAAAGGGAATCGGAGCGCGAATCAGCGCTAAAGCACCCGGTGGCATCAGGGATTTATCGGTTGCAATAGAGCGTGACGCGGTTAGAGGTACATGAATGCTACCCTGAGCTGGAGCACCGTGGTTTTCCTGGAAAAAGACAAAGCTGCGATCGCGCGGCACATAGTTATTCAGTTCAGCGGGATGTTCACTGAAATATCGAAGTATAACCGGCATTGTCAACCCCTCTAGGGGGAATTTGCCATCACGAACCAGTTCTCGCCCAATGCTGGTATAGTCGTAAGCTGTATTATCGGCATAGTTCACACTCGTCTGTGTCCCATCGGTCAGCATGAGTCGGGCAGAACCTTGAATTTGTGCAATGTAGGCATCCAGACGCGATCGCAGCCAGAACAATTCCAACCCCCGCAACTGGCCCTTCGACCCTTGCAAACCATCAATCCCTTCCAGTTCTTTTCGGGTAGGGTGGGGTCTGGGCCAGGACGATAAATCTGGGGGCCGCCGATAGATAGGATAGCGATATTCTGCCGTTGGCACACGACTAGCGGCGTAAATCGGCTCATAGTAGGCTGTGAACAAAACAGTTCCTCGACCATCTCCCCCGATTGACTGGTAAAAGACGAATTCACGTTTTACTGCTGCTTCAAGTTCCGCTGCTGAACTGGATGAAAGCACCAGCTGGCGGAATCGTAAAAGACTGCGAAAAATGCGATCGCGCGTAATCCCATCGACCGGATACTCCTGGTAAGCCTCTGCCGCTTCGCTAGTTTGCAGGTAACGCAAACTGTAATCAATCGACCTCAA
>DATNPI010000287.1:0-4182 GCA_036703325.1 Coleofasciculaceae cyanobacterium | reverse complement strand
CCGAAAGTACCGATGTGGTGACCTATTTGGTTGATCATTACCAGCTGTTAGGTTTGGTAAAAGCTGAACGCAAGCGGCATCGAGAAAATGCCGCTCGCTCTTCACAAATCTGGGCTTCCTCTGGTTAAGTTGACACCAATGCACAATGCTACGCCCCTACAAAATCAACAGTTGCTAATATCCTCTGCGGAGAGTGACAAAAGAGGGTTAGTCGGTGGTCAGTGCTCGGTGGCAACGGACAACTGACCACTGGCTACTGGCAGAAAATCTAAGCGTTTCGGTGTGCAGATTAGATGCACAACAGCTTACTGACTAGTTCGTCAACTGAAAAATGAAGCGCCAATTCGGCATTCCCTACAGCTAGTGGTAGGGCAGGATAGCCATGCCGTTCGAGTAATGCAGCTAGTATGGAGAAAGATTAAGCGACTAGCTAATCGAATAGGGTAACAGTCTTACCCTTGCTGAAGTGCCGTCATTAAGACTGATTAATTAGGCTCTTGCGGTAGAGCAAGCGAATTGAACATCGAGCCAACTCATACCTATTTCTTTCTACTGCCTGACTAGAAGACCTCACCAATGGAAGTTCCACTAATCGGTAAAGTTAAACGACCGCTCCCTTGGCTGATGGGGCTAATAGCAGCAGGTATTTTGGGAGTGGGTGGTGTGACTTCCTTTGTCATTATGACAAGGACGCCCAAAATTGACCTCAATAAACTGACAGTGCCAGTACAAGCGCAAAATCTCACCGTGCGAATCACCGCCAATGGCAGTGTGGTACCTATTCAAAGTGTCAACCTCAGCCCCAAAACGGCTGGTCGTTTGGCAAAGCTGTTTGTGGAACAAGGCGATCAGGTACAGCAAGGGCAAACGTTGGCACAGATGGAGAATGCCGATCTTCAGGCGCAATTGTTGCAAGCACAAGCGAATCTGAACAAAGCTCAAGCCAGCCTTGCCGAGGCGCGGGCTGGCAGTCGCCAGGAAGAAATTAACCAGGCTCAAGCTCGTCTTGCCCAAGCTCAAGCTAATTTAGATGCAGCCCTTGCTAAGAGTCCGACAGAACTTGACCAAGCAAGATCGCAAGTCGAAGCCGCGAAAGCACGAGTTAGTCTGGCCCAGGCACGAGCCCAACGATATGGAAATTTAGCAGAGCAAGGAGCCGTCTCGGTAGACCGCCGGGATGAGGCCTTGACCGAACAGCGTAATGCCCTAGCTAGCCTTAATGAAGCTCAACGACGCTTGGAGCAACAAACTAACACTACGCGTCCAGAAATTGCCCAGTTCCAAGCCGCTGTGGCAGAAGCACGGATAGGGTTACAGCAGTTGCAAAATGGTACGCGACCGGAGCAAATTGCCCAACTCCAAGCTACTGTTGACGCCGCTAAAGCTGAGGTGATGAGGGTGGAAGTGCAGTTGCGAGACACGGTAATCAAGGCACCCTTTTCGGGAATTGTGACGCAGAAATACGCGACGGAAGGGGCTTTCGTTACCCCAACCACGTCAGCTTCGAGTACAGCTTCGGCAACATCGACTTCTATTATTGCGATCGCCAAAGGCCTAGAAATCCTCGCCAATGTCCCAGAAGTGGATGTGGGACAAATTAAACCTGGACAGCAGGTAGAGGTTGTAGCAGACGCCTATCCGGACAAGGTCTTTAAAGGTCGGGTGCAGCGAGTGGCACCAGAAGCCGTGAAGGAGCAAAACGTCACATCTTTTCAGGTGCGAGTAGCGCTTTTAACCGGTCAACAAGAGCTACGCTCAGGGATGAATGTTGACCTGACGTTCTTGGGCGAACAGATGAGCAATGCTTTAGTTGTCCCCACCGTAGCGATCGTCACCCAAGACGGCAAAACTGGTGTCATGATACCCGATTTGGACAATAAACCGAAGTTTAAAGCGGTGACGATTGGACCGACGATCCAAAACCAAACTCAGATTCTGGAAGGCTTGAGGCAGAGTGAACGGGTGTTCATTGACTTACCCAAAGACAGAAGACCAAAAGACAACAAAGATAAGTAGTTTTGAGTTTGGTCTCTCACCCCTAGCCCTCAGAGTATAGAAGATGAACATCGTAGAAAGCATCAAAATGGCGACCACCACCTTGGTGGCAAACAAACTGCGAAGCAGCCTGACGATGCTGGGAATTATTATTGGCAACGCTTCTGTTATTGCCATGATTGGGATCGGTGAAGGCGCACAGAAGTACATTGCCAAAGAACTTGAATCGCTCGGGCCAAATGTGCTGTTTGTGCTTCCAGGAAATCGTGAAACCCAGCGTGTCAGTTTAGATATGCCGAAGACGTTGGTATTGGAAGATGCTAAAGCGATCGCTACCCAAGTACCTTCGGTGCAGGCAGTCGCGTCTGAAGCTAACAGGCGAGAGTTAGTTACTTACCGCAACAAGAACACCAATGTGAATGTGATTGGTACGACCCCAGAGTTTCTCCCTGTGCGGCAATTTGATGTCGGTAGAGGACGGTTTTTGACAGACCTGGATGTCCGGCGGAGTAATCAGGTAGTTGTGCTCGGTGCTGACCTGGCAGAGAGATTATTTGATAACATTGACCCCGTAGGCCAGCAATTGCGCCTCAAAAATGTAACCTTTCAAGTTATTGGAGTGCTGCAAGCCAAAGGCTCAAACCTGGGCGTTGATTACGACGATGCGGCATTAATGCCAATTACCACAATGGCAAATCGGGTTGCTGGACGGACTTCTCCGTATGGAATTGAATTAACCTACCTCGTCGCTGCTGCTAAAGGCGCTGATAGCGTAGAGGCCGCAGAGTTTCAAATTACTAATCTGCTGCGATTGCGACACAAACTGACCGGAGAGGATGACTTTACCATTCGTACTCAGAAGGATGCACTGGAAACCGTCGGTAAAATCACAGGGGCTCTGACGGTGATGCTAGCGGCAATTGCTGGGATTTCTTTATTTGTAGGCGGGATTGGCGTCATGAACATTATGCTCGTCTCCGTCACAGAGCGCACACAGGAAATTGGATTACGAAAAGCGCTTGGTGCCCGTGAGCAAGACATCCTGATTCAGTTCATGATCGAGGCGATGATTCTCTCGGCTGCCGGTGGTGTCGTAGGCACCCTTCTAGGTGTCAGCGGTATCCTAGTTGTTGCTGCTGTGTCGCCATTGCAAGCTGGTGTCTCGCCAGTGGCAATTCTTGTGGCAGTCGGCGTCTCAGGCGGCATTGGTCTATTCTTTGGTGTCGTACCGGCGCGACGGGCGGCGAAACTTGACCCAATTGTTGCTCTCAGAAGTGCTTAAAAATGCCCAACCAACTCAGTCCACACTCAGACATCTTCAGTTCTGACAAAAAACCCGTCATTATTCGTATTGAGGATGTTTTTAAGGTCTACGGAATCGGTAACACAGAAGTCCGCGCCCTCAACGGCGTCAGCCTAATTGTTGAGCAGGGAGAGTATTGCTCGATTATGGGCGCTTCTGGGTCAGGTAAGTCTACGGCGATGAATATTATCGGCTGTCTTGACCGACCAACATCGGGACACTATTACCTGGATGGTGTTGATGTGTCAGGTCTTGCTGATTCTGATTTAGCCGGGATTCGTAATCTCAAAATTGGGTTTGTCTTCCAGCAATTTCACCTGTTGCCCCAACTGACGGCGCTGGAAAATGTGATGCTGCCGATGGTTTATGCTGGTGTTCCTACTAGTGAACGACGCGATCGCGCTACAGTTGCTTTGACACGAGTGGGGTTAGACAACCGTCTGCATAATAAACCAAATCAACTATCTGGAGGACAACAACAACGGGTCGCGATCGCTCGCGCTATCGTTAATAGACCCGTTTTACTATTAGCCGATGAGCCTACCGGTGCGCTGGATTCTCGCACTACTAAGGAAGTTATGGATATCTTCACTGAACTCAATACCAGTGGTATCACCGTTGTAATGGTGACTCACGAGCCAGAAGTCGCACGGTTGACTAGGCGTATTGTTTGGTTCCGCGACGGTGAGGTTGTACATTCCCATCTGACCCCCGAGGAAATGATGCAGGTTGCAGTCTCTTAATTGACCAAAAATATGGGATTCAAGCCCTGCCCTTCTAGGGCAGCTTTATTCATGATACGCTAGTTGCCGTAGGGGTTGTTCCACGTCAAATGATTGTTCTAGAGTTCAAGGTCAAAGGAAAAACAACTCAATACTCTGCTA
>DATNPI010000226.1:0-8991 GCA_036703325.1 Coleofasciculaceae cyanobacterium | reverse complement strand
GCATCGCGTTTTCTCAAGAAGTTGACCTCTCGCACACACAACGGACATTCACCGTCGTACAGCAACTTGATTTGCCAGGACGGCTTTTCAGGCAGAGACACAGTAGCGACTTCAAGGGATTTGTGGGGTTGGGTGTTCGATGAGGGCATAGGAGGAAGAGAGAATCAATTAGCGTCGGAACCGTTGTTAAAAATCTCGCGGACAAGGAGATTTTGCTGGCTTATTTATTGCTAATTGTAACGATGTTTATTGCTAATTGTAACGAGTTGAGGATGCCATAAGGAAACCTAACATCCATTCAAGGGCGATAATAGTTCTTAGCTGATAAAGAAGGCTGCCGATGATTAATGTGATCGTCAAAC
This sequence comes from Coleofasciculaceae cyanobacterium, assembly GCA_036703325.1. GTDB lineage: Bacteria > Cyanobacteriota > Cyanobacteriia > Cyanobacteriales > Coleofasciculaceae > DATNPI01. The sequence continues at coordinate 8,629 of DATNPI010000226.1, read as the reverse complement.
CCGATAGCATCGAGTTGCCAGCAGGGGCAGTGGTGAGAGTACCTGGAACCTGGCAGGACTATCAGGCTTTGTTGGAACATTTAGGCGATCGCACAAAGTCTCTTGCAAGAGACCAACTTTATCCATCAAATATCAAGCCGGACAATTGGCAGATGCATCAGATAAATAGCGTCGGCGACACTTTGAAGTAATCGCCAAGCGCTTTGGCTTGTGCTTTACTAATCGATCGCTTGCCATTCACCACTTCGGACACCACACCGCTCGATCCAATAACACCCACTAAGTCAGCTTGACGAGTGCCACTAGATTCCAGGATATGTTGAAGAATTTCGTGAGGTGCAGATTGATCCATCGGATAATTCTGTGTCTCATACGCTTCAATTAGCGTCACTAGCAACTTGTGTAGAGCTTTCTCCTCTGGAGTTCGGTTTTTTTTAAATATTAGCTGCTCTACCACGGTCAAGGCGTGATCGTACTCCTCTTCTGTCTCAATCACTTTGGGAGCGACTTCAGCTAGTAGATTGCGATAAGCATCTTGGTCAAAAGTAAGGGTCATTTTTCCACTTGCCCTTGTCGTATTCGGCATGAGTTAGAAAGTATTTGTAGTAAACCGTTTGGCTTTCGTAGTCGATACCGACAATCAGGCGATAGTCATTGCCTTTGATGTTGAAGACGGTGAAGTTCCCAACTGCTTCAGCATCTCGGTAAATCTTACGAACATCCTCCAAGTTCTGCCATTGTGCCTTCTTGACAGTTGCGTACCATGCGTCGATTTGGTTTTTGACATCAGAGTACGGGGCAGCATCAGCCCGGAGGTTGCGAATCGCAATTAAGTGCATATAATTTATCTTTAAAATCAGTTTTTGTTTGCATAAGCAATCCTTAATCCGTGTTCTTCAATGCTCTCAAAATGAGAGTTAATTGTCAAGATGTGATGGCTCCAGCTACGAGTTGCTGAGATCAGGTGCAAGATAATAGCGGGTAAATGATGCAGTGCGACCGCTATCCTCGGCAACGCTGAAATGCGATCGCTGCATTTGCATTTGGCGTTGATGTTGGACAGGATTAGATGTTGGGTTTCCTGGGTCAACTGAATCTACAATCAAGCCACTGCAAAGCCTGTATACTCCCGGATTTTGGGATGGCGAAAACCAAGCACAATATCTTCCTTAGGAATGCCTGCTTCTAGTAAATCGGTAGCAATACCTTCCTCGGTGTCGTCATATTGAATCCAGATTTTATCGCCGATTAAATCCAGGTGAATGGGCGTAGTGTGTAAATACTTGTCGTCATTCCAGCCAATATCCAAGACTAAGTAGCGTCCTCGCTCATCATCAAATAGAACTTGGGAGTCATAGCTGTCGGGCAGAGAAGCTCGATATTGGGTGTGTTCTTGCAGTATTTTTTTAATGATGTCTCGGTAGTTTAATCGGGTATCCATTGCGCGATCGCCTCACGTTCCTCATCAAAGACAATCAGCCTAATAATTTGGTTCTTTAGCAGAACTTGTCCTAATTCTATGGTAAATACGCTGTTGAAGGTAGGACGAGAAACGGCAAGATAGAGAATTCGTTCTATACCCATTTCATTAAGGATTTGGCGATAGAGGACATACTGCCCCAAAGCTTGCTCCAAATCTTTGACATCAGACTGTCCCACAAAACTCTTGACTTCAACAACAATTTTTTGGATTCCTTTTTCGGCACTAATGAGACGTTCTGCACCGAGGTCGGCAGATAAGCGCTTCTTGCCTATTTGCAATGGAAATGGATCGTGGGTAATCGTCCAGCCATCTTTTTGTAAGGCACGCTTAACTGTATCGTGGTAGATGTCTCGCCTTGCCATGCTGATTTATGCGCTATGCTCTCATTCTAGCTGAGTGCGATCGCTGCATTGTCGTTGATGTTAGAAGAGAGGAGATGTTGGCTTTCCTTTGTCAACCTAGCCCACGGCGATTGACGACTCACTAGAGCGTGTCTGCAAGCAAAGTAGCTAATGGAGAACCGTCACAATGACTGATGAATTTCGAGCTATTGATATACACGAATTCTTTAAGCAGACCCAAGACGAAAGGGATGAACGTCTAAAAAATGGTATCCAAACCAGTGAGCATATTCTAAACTTTGAGCCATCGAATCTAACCATCCAAATCCGTTTGAAAGATAATCCCAATACTTTCTACCTAGAAGTAGATCTAGAGGAATGTATAGATGCTAGCTCTTTGCTAGATCAGATTTTTCATTTACACGGCAAGAACTGGAATGATGACAATGGAGTAATTTCCGCTTTTTTAAGCCTGTTTAATGATGTGCTATCGGTGACTTTTATAACCCCTTCCAAACGGCATTTATTCACGGCTAGAGATCTTGCTCATGGTGTCACATTGAATTGGGCAACCAAAACAGCAACATTTGCTAAGAGATAGACGGAGGGAGTTCGTCAATCACATATATGTTTGGTTGTTGAAAAGAATGGGAAGTAAATTGCTCCTTGAATCTTTAACTGCCACCTATCGCAAATTCTCTAATTTTTTCAGTAAAAGGTTTACAAAAGCAATGAAAGCTCCTCCTTCTTCTGGAGTTGGATCGATAAGACGATGGGCATAAGGATTACGAAAAGCACCAACAATGCCTGCATACATATCTCGATATCCCTGCCTCTCAGCATCAACGGAAAATTTGGATGCTAAAGTACCCTTGTTACTAAAAACATTATTGACAAGAGCTAGACCAACACAATTAGCATCTGATATACCGCCAACACCTCTCAGGCGATCTTCTAAAATGACTCCCGCTGTGCGGACAGCAGAATCCCACATCATCGAGTCAGCACTTCCAGCACCTAAAATCGGTAAACATCGCTGATTTAACTGCTCATCTAGATTAGTGATATCCGCTAACGGTGTTAGATGCTTAACAAAAGATGTGTCTGGGGCGCTGAAGTTGTTATCCACAGCCTCATAAGCTTTACCAGTGAGTGTACATCGTTGACCAGTGCATCGAAGTAAAGCATTAGCTACAAACACCTCTTGTTCTAATTGGGTTATCTCTAGGATATTCTCTCTAGATTCATAATCACCAGAAATGAAGTTCCTGCCTGAGGTTTTATAGATAAAAAATTCTTCAGGTATATCTCCTGCACGAACTTTTTGAACAAGTCGTTGTAGAAGGTCTTTTTGCCTACTTGTCATGTTGTACATTGGCTTTTGCTTTCACTTCCTACAGTATTTTTCTACTCACTTTGACTATCTGGGAAGCCAAATTGATCGGGCAACTCATCTGACGTGATTTTCAGAATCTCCAGTAAAGTCTTGTACTGAGTAGGGGTGAGTTTTGGCACCGATCGCCCTGCTTCCCAATTCCTGACGGTTGTCTCCGTCACGCCAAGTGCCTCCGCCAACTGCTTTTGGGTTAGAAATTGCCCCAATCTTAGTCTCATTAGCGGCGATCGTTCAGACTTTTTCATCGTTTCCGTCCACCCTTCTACACCACCAGCTCTATTCTTCCTCGTTGCTGGCGTCATCAAGGCGATCGCCTCCGATACTAGCAAAGGCGATCGCTAATGTCCTTCTCACTCCAACTTCTCTGCATCTTCGTTGGTTAATCTACCAGCTCATCTAAGGAAAGCTTCAGGAGATCGCATAACGCTTTCGTCTGTGGTAGATAGAGCTTTGGAATATATCTGCCAGCTTCCCAATTTTTCACAGTGGTTACAGTCACGCCCAATTCATCAGCGACTTGCTGCTGCGTCAAATTGAGCAATTTGCGTCGTTGTTTGAGCTTTTCCCCCACACTAGCCATTAACTGTCTTATTCCAGAACTAGAATAGTTAAGTTGACTTAACTATTATTTGCCCGTAGTATGAAGGCATAACTTCACACGGTCAGAAAGCCAGTGCGTCCGGGCTACCAACCAATCAGCACTGGCTCTGGCTCCAATTACACATGGAGACAAGTTAATTATGCCTTACAAAGAAAGACTTAACCCTTGGGGGAAGAGTTCGCCTGCTTCCCAATATGCAGCGATTGACGCTAAACATAGACATCTCAAGAAGAGCAGCGCTCCTTGAACTAATCGGAGCGCTCTAGAGTATCGCTGCCTTTTCTTAACCAGTTTGTCATTTTACGCAGTCCTGCGATCAAATAAGCGATTGCAGCAATTGCGCGTTAGCGAAGCCTAGCGCACAGCAAAGCTGCTCGCCCTTCTTGCAGACATTACCCAGATTTTGACAATGAAACACTCTGACTGGCTTCGCCTTCAATCTGAAGGCGAGAGCATTTGTGTAACTTTGCGCCAACACAATTACCAATGCCGCAAACAGACTCGACGCTTATCCTGGAAACTTTGCAAAGAGGGTCAGGACGATTACGTCCTTGCTTGGCTACCAACACCCATCAGCGATTGGACTTTGATGCCCAACGATACCAGCCTACAACGCGAACAGCTTTGGCAACTCATTGAACGCACCTTAACCAGCATCAGGGGTAAAGACATGAAAACTCTGCCAAAACCCAGTTCACAAGTTGAAGACTACTCCCGCCCTTGGGCGATTAGCCGACTTTTACCTGATGCCAGACAGTATACAGTGGCGAGATTCTTCAACCGCCAAGACGCAGAAGACCACCGACGCTTTCTCAACCGCTTTATGCCTGCTGCCGAGTTTGAAGTCGTCTTTGATGTTCCCAACGAGCAGCTTCAATGCACAACTGACCAAAAAGAAGATGAAACCAACTAAACAAGGAATCAAGCCACCATGACTGCTTTATTTCGCCGCATCAACCCCGCACAAAAATTCCGCATCACCAAGCATCAAGTTGCCAAATTCTTGAGAATTCCCGAATCACTAATCGTAAAAATCGAATCCTGGCTCTACGTTATCTTCGTCCATCGCCTCGATAAAGGAGGACAATTCATCAGCTATCGCCAGATGGAACAATGGAAAAACGCCATTGCCTGTCAACTGCAAAAAAGCTCCACCCAGCAACAGCTACAACACTTGTGGAATGAAATTGAACGCGACCACACAAAACACAACTCTCAATATGCCGATTCTGTTCTGCCCTTCCTAAAAAAAATCTGGGCGAAATGCCTCCCCACAGCCGTTTAGCTTCTTCAAAACTACCTTGATGACAGCCAAGGTTTTCTCGATTTGCCGCCAAACTGCTCGTAGAATCACCTATGATTTTTCACCTGGACGAGTGAAAGAAGTTGATAAGAACAAACGCTTTCTTAGACCGGGCGTTGGCTTCCGGGTTCTTGAGCGATCGCCTTTTAATTTCTCCAGTGAGGTATTATTATGGAACGTAGTATTACTCTTCCAATCGTTGTCGAATTGAGTTTGTCCTTATTTGGCTTTCTGTTACTCGTCTTTTTGTTTTTATTAAGACCCCTATAGTTATTTGCCGACGCTTTCAGGGGAGAGAGGGCGCTGGCGTCATCTGAAAGCGGAGCCTGCTCTCCCAAGCAGTTTGTGTTCTTTTATACTCCTCGGCTTAACAGAAATGCCCATCTTCAGATAGGGAAAAGGCAGCTCAATGACAGGCTATTATTTCTTAAGTGTGAGGGGCAAGACGCGAACGTTACAACGAAAAAGCTCTTGGGGTCGAAACTCGGCAAGACTCCCAAGAGCTTTTTGAGGCTATGAGCTGACCGACGGAAAATTATTCCAAAAAGAATATTTTTTGAGCCGTTTTTGATTCGGATAACCGCCGAAAATGGGTGGGTTTCAATCCTGAAATTTTTGAAACTTTTTCCTACAATAAGGATACCAGTAATGTAATTGCATAACTAGACCTTATTGTTATGGCGAGAAAGAAAAAATTGAAGCCCTTAGAGGGCGAGGCATTAATTAATAAAGTCAAAGAGCTGTCTCAATTGAGCAAAGAAGAAAAAGCTAGAGCCTGCGGCTACCACACGGTCACCAAAAACGGGGTAGAGCGAGTTAATCTGATGAAGTTTCTCAATGCTCTGCTTGACGCAGAAGATATTTCGTTAGATGCCCAGCAGGAAGGGAATGGTCATGTAGGACGCAGCCCTAGCTTCCGGGTTACCGTGCAGTCCAATGGGAACCTGCTGGTTGGTTCAGCTTACACGAAACAGTTGGGCTTAAAGCCAGGGGATGAATTTGCTATTGCTCTAGGACGAAAGCACATTAAACTGATACCAATCTCGGAACAAGAAAACGAAGCCGTTAAAACCGCCTAACTTGACCGAGTAATGCTCTTCTTCGGAGCAATAGAACTTTCAGAAGCTTGATGGCGAAAGCTACAGCCATGCGAGAACTTTACCTTTACAACACTTCAACCCCTGCTCTCCTAGAGCGGGGGTTTCATTTTGTCAGTTACAGTTGGCTATAGTCAACACTTTTTGTATTCCTGATAACAAAACGGGTTAAGGTTAACTGCTTCTCTAGACAGACGGATAAATAAGCTATAACCCTATTCGAGAAAGAGGCTCTTGCCTTAAAAGCTACGTGAAAATGAATTCAAGCCTGAGTCGAAAGTAAGCGTAAATCAGCAACTAGATATGCGAGGTTTATTCCGTGGCTATTACAAGCCAACAAGAGAATATTTATCAAAGAGCTGAGAAGCCGTTTAGCTATAAAAACCTCCAGGATACAAAGATGCTAACAAGCCTGTTCCCAGAAGCTACGGAGATGTTGTTCTCTGGATTCAGCTAATTGATTATTAAGAAATGCTCACTATGGCTAATCGAGAACAGTTCGCTGAACCCGTGCAAAATGCCATCTGCTCTCATTGGTGGCGGGAGAAAAATTCGCTTTTGAGAACCCCAGAAGCGAGGGCATCATGCTGAGGCAGAACACTGACATCGGTTCACGATTAACGCGAAGGCACCTAGTTGGAATGTTTTTGGCAGGCTTCACTGGGGCAATGGGAGTGGCCTGTACCACCAATTCTATGGAGAGAATTACATCGATGAGAACAGACAAACAAAAGAATCAGGATAGACAGGCATCTACGAACGGACGCTTACTGGCGCGACCAACGCCGCCGACGGGAACGGCACCAGTCGGTCTGCAACCATTGGGACTTTCCACTAAGCGCGACGGACTCCTCTACGTGCCCAAAAACTACCAAGCTTCCCGACCCGCACCGTTGGTGGTAATGCTGCACGGCGCAGGTGGCGACGCACCCGGCGGTTTGACTCCGTTCCGAAATCTCGCCGATGCGGCTGGACTCATCCTGCTAGCACCTGCCTCGCGTCGCGAGACGTGGGATGTGCTGTTCGGTCAGTACGGCCCCGATATCACCTTGATCGACCAGGCGCTGGCGCAGACGTTCAGCCGCTACGCTGTAGACCCCAGTCGCATTGCGATCGAGGGCTTCTCCGACGGGGCTTCCTATGCGCTAAGTGTCGGCATCACCAACGGCGACTTGTTCACCCATGTCATAGCGTTCTCGCCTGGGTTTATGGCACCAGCTTCACAGGTTGGCGAACCGCGCCTGTTCATCTCGCACGGCACACGAGACTCTGTTTTACCGATCGATGTTTGTAGCCGCAAGATAGTGCCGCAGGTGCAGGGTGCTGGCTACGATGTGCTTTATCGGGAGTTCGACGGTCCCCACACGATTCCTCCAGCGATCGTAGACTCTGCATTGGACTGGTTCACGGCGTAGCAGGAGCAGCGTTTGTATAGTACTTAACTTAAGGAAAGTAGGTTATCTAAGGCGACTTACGCGCCTTGGTCTGTGGGTTTTTCGTCATTGCTCTGAGGCTGAACTGAAGGTAGGTTATCTAAGGCGACTTCCGTTCCCTGGTCTGCGGGCTTTTCGCCATTGCTCTGAGGCTGAACTGAGTGCTCTTGTTCCAATTGCTGCTTTTGTTCTTCCAGACGGCGCTTCTGTAGCTCTAGCTGCTTCAGTTGCGCTTCAAAGTTCGCTAGTTGGAGTTGCAACTGCTGGTTGAGCTTTTCAGGTGTGAGTTCAGCATTCTGCGTGTCTGTTGCTTCGGTCTTCTTCTTGGTTTCGTTGTCCTTTTCCTCTAACTGGGCAATAAAGCCCTGCACATCTTGCTTAATATACTGCTCGACGCGCTGGGCAAAAGCGGTGTAAGCATAGGTATGACTCTCAAACTGACGATAGGCTCCAGTTAGTTGGAAAAATTCCCAACCCTCAATTTTCAAACCTTCGGCAGTATTGCGGTAGTTGCGGTACTTCTCGCCATGAGCAAAAAATTCTTCAACCGCAGCCGAGACGGCTACCGCCTGACTTAAGCCAAAAGCCGACCAGCTGGCAATTTCCTGCCACCGATCGTTACCCTTCCCAAAGCCGACCAGTGCCGGGATAATTACCCCTCCAATGATAGTAGTCAGTCTGAGGGCGTGATGGCGATTGCGTTCTTTGGCAGCTCGTCCCTCCAGCCACGTTACTTGGTCGAGCCAACGATTTTTAAGAAAGTCTTTTCGCAAGTCTGACAAGTCGAGTCGGTCGATAAGTCCACTGAAGGTCTGTTTGAGGTATTGGCGATAGTCGTCTTTCTTTGCCATAGTTTTAAATTCCTCATCACGTCCAAGAGAATTGCATCGGGCTGTTGAGTTTGGGCGATGGAGAGTCCTTCACTACTCGATAAAGCTGTCAGTACCTCCCAAGCGTCTAAGTTTTCCAAACAAG
>DATNPI010000222.1:0-2198 GCA_036703325.1 Coleofasciculaceae cyanobacterium | reverse complement strand
AGTTGTATGGAGTCAATTCGTCTTTACGATCTATTCGACTCTACCACCAAGATGCTGATCATGGTCTGATTCGCCTGATGGTTTGGTCTAACCCTACAAATGATGGGTTGAAGATGGGTTCAATGAAGGTGAATGGGAACCGTTGGGCAACGACATTAACTGCTGATGTGTTGAACATTCTCAATCATGCCGAAGAGGCAGAAGCAGCTGGTTTGCCAGTAAAGTACACCAATCCTCAATGGGAAGTAATCTACAACAAACATAGAAAGGGGCGTCCTTTTATAGATCCGGCGGTTGGAGTGCGGGAAATGATGCTTCTTCAACCGTTGACCCGACAAGTTCTGTTTGAACGGTTCAACTATGCTCTGCCCAATTACGGACAAATTAATCAGAGTGCTGCTTTCAAGACGAGCCAGATTACTCACATGGGGATGATTATTCAGGATGATAGTAGAGAAACACTGCGGTTTTATGAAGAAATTTTAGGATTACTTCGTGTACGCGACGGCGACGAGACTAGCTATGAAACCTCGGAAGCCGCCCGACAGATTTTTGACCTTCAGCCCAATGAACGGTTCTTCGTAACAGCCTTTGACGATCCTCGGTCATCAAAATCTGACTGGCAGGTTGCACGTTCTGGAAGGATGTATATTATTCGTTTCCCGGCTTCTATCAAGTTAGAAAATCGCTTTGATGAGGCACGACCTGGATGTTTGGGAATGTCATTGTACACCTATCGGGTGCGTGGGCTGGAAATTTATTTCAACCGTGTTCAAGCGAGTGCAGCTCAAAATCTTACAGAAATTGTAGCCAACGAATTTGGAGAGCAAAGCTTTTCCTTCGTCGCACCCGATGGGTACTTTTGGACATTAGTCTCAGCGGACTAGTCTGTAGAAGTCGTTGTCGGAAAATTTCTTTTCCCTAGCCCATAGCCCCTGGTCGCTATTTTCTGGATAGGTCTATTATTCATCCACTTCCTGAAGTGGGAATTTCTCTCCAGCTAAATAAGCCTCAAAGTGCTTTTTGAAGTATATCCAAGATGTCATATCTTCTTGGTCTAATCGGGATTTTGGTGCATTCTTATACAAAGGCACACGAGTATTGATTTCATCTTGAAGTAATTGGGGCAAGTCGGTAACACTGTTCACTTTGAGACCACTGGCACTGTATATAAGCTGACCAGTCCTATTTCCCATCTTCATCCAGGGTACCCAAGGCCCAATCCTATCCCAACTCAGGAGCAGTTTAGAAACCGAGGGTTTGTCTGAATCGAGTAGATCCTCAGTAGGAACTGTCAGTTTAAATAACTCGACGGCTTGATAGGTTGGATTCGGACTGTAATCACTAAATCTTTCATCTCCAGCAAGGTAGTTTGGATAGCTGGTAAATAAGTCAAACACGAATGTAGTGGTGTCACCATTCACTTGCGCTGGGAAACGTCCTTTAAAGCGACCTTGCACGGGGTTATTGGCAACATGAACAACTGGAAGTATCTCCCCTGTCCAGGGGTTTTCCCATGTGTTTAGAATTTCACCTGTGTTTGGATCTAGATAGTAAGTTAGTTCCCTGGAGGTAAAATCCCAGCCACTATCTTGATTGGCAATACATCTGCTAACACTCACTCCTACCATCTTGAAGAGGCGCTTTTTCGGCTCATTTGGCACAAAAGCGTATATTGAACCTGTCCAGGTAAGAAACGTTTGTGTAGCATCTAGTGAGGAACGTACCTTTACCCAGTCCTTTGCATCAAACTCCTGAATTGAATTAACCATCTCCTAGCTCCTCACAAGACTTAAACAATACCGACTCAACTTTATCCATTTACCTCAATTCGACACAAGCGATCGCCTTCGGTTTTACACTTCATACTTCATACTTGAGCCTTCAGTTGGCCCAGAGACGATGAAGGTACACTTTCCTCCCAGCTTACACCGCACCTATGTCCTGGTATAAAGCCTTGCACGAACAAGGATTGAGATAAGCTAGCGATCACCTGCCGCTGTTTGTCTGAGCGCTTATTAAAATCCAACCCTTCTAGACCCACCAAACCCACAAGATCTATTCTTCCTCGTCGCTGGCGTCATCAAGGCGAATCGCTCTTCACCTTGTCATACACACCAAAGCCTCAGCAGTTGGAGCGTCCTGATTCGCAGTTTTGTCTATGCATGGCAGAAAACCGAACCTCCGCAGCAAATAAA
>DATNPI010000138.1:0-13602 GCA_036703325.1 Coleofasciculaceae cyanobacterium | reverse complement strand
AGAAACTGACCCACCCGAACAAGGGGCAGAGGCTCCCGACTGGTTCTACGTGCCCAACGTTCCACCCAAGTTAGATGGCAAGATTCGCCGTTCCTACGTACTGTGGCGGGAACTTCTGGCACCATTGATTGCTTTGGAGTTGGCCTCCGGGAATGGAGAGGAAGAACGGGATGCTACACCTTCTTCTATCTCTGTTGAAGGGATAGCCAGGAAGCCTGGTAAGTTTTGGGTGTACGAGCAGGTGATGCGAATTCCCTTTTACGGCATCTACGAGATTAACAATGGCAAGCTAGAGGTGTATCACCTGATCGAAGGGTTCTATCAAAAGATGAACCCCAATGAGCGAGGTCATTATCCCATTGCCCCCTTAGGCGTAGAACTAGGACTATGGCAGGGCAGTTATCAAAATCAAACTCAACTTTGGCTACGCTGGTGGGACGAGCAGGGAGAACTGTTGCTCATTGGTGATGAACGAGCCGAACTTGAGCGTCAACGTGCCGAACAGGCAGAACAAGCACGGCAGCAAGCTGAGTTGGCTCAACAGCAAGCTGAGTTGGCTCAACAGGTAGAAGCGCAGGCGCGGAGGGATGCGATCCCCCGATTATTGGAGCTAGGGTTGAGCGTGGAACAGGTGGCAGCAGCCTTGGGTTTCTCTGTAGAGGAAGTCAGGCGGTTCATTTAATGACTATAATCCTTACCAACGACGACGGAATAGACGCCCCTGGAATCCGGGCGCTTCAGAAGGCTATTAATGGCAAAGGTGTGATTGTCGCGCCGCAAATAGAATGGTCAGGCTGTGGTCATCGGGTGACAACGACTAAACCCATCCAGGTTCAGCGTCGGTCAGAACTGGAATATGCGATCGCAGGCACCCCAGCTGACTGCACTCGCCTTGCATTAACTCATATCTGTCAAGATGTCAAGTGGGTACTTTCTGGCATCAATGCTGGGGGCAATATGGGAGTTGATGTCTACATCTCAGGCACCGTCGCTGCTGTGCGGGAGGCGGCGATGCTGGGCATTCCAGGAATTGCCGTTTCCCACTGGATTAGAAGACCACTGATTGTCGATTGGGATGTCGCTGCACGGTGTACAGCTAACGTGTTGGCGGACTTACTCACTCGTCCGATTGAACCCGGAACGTTCTGGAATGTGAATCTACCGCATTTGGAACCCGGTTCAGCTGACCCGGAAGTCGTGTTTTGTGAACCCTGTACGAAACCGTTGCCAGTCAATTACCGAGTTGAGGGTGATGAATATTACTACGTGGGGGAATATGGCAAACGCGATCGCACTCCCGGAACCGATGTCGATGTCTGCTTCTCCGGCAAAATTGCTGTAACTCAGCTACGACTTTGAACGATGCTCCGTCCGGTAAGATAGCTCTAGCAGACAGTTAGGACAGAAATTATGCGAATTTTAATCATGGGTGGCACCCGGTTTATCGGGGTGTACCTAACTAAAATCTTGGTAGAACAAGGTCATGACGTGGTGCTATTCAATCGCGGTAAGAAACCAGCACCCGTAGAAGGCATTACACAGATTCACGGCGATCGCACCGATGCCTCCCAACTCAAAGAAAAGTTATCACAAGAACAGTTTGACGCCATCTTTGACAACAACGGTCGGGAACTCAGTGATACTCAACCCCTAGCTGAGATATTCAAAGACCGGGTCAAGCACTTTGTCTACATGAGTTCCGCTGGCGTTTATCTAAAATCCGATCAACTCCCCCATGTCGAAGGTGACCCGGTTGACCCAAAAAGCCGCCACAAAGGTAAGCATGAAACCGAAGCTTTCTTAACTCAGCTGGGATTACCCTGGACATCCATTCGGCCTACCTATATTTACGGCCCCCAGAACTACAATGACCTGGAAGCCTGGTTTTTTGACCGCATTATACGCGATCGCCCCATCCCTATCCCTGGAAATGGAATGCACATCACCCAGTTTGGGCATTGTAAAGACTTAGCGAAGGCAATGGCAGCCGTTTTGGGGAACGAGACAGCAGTCGGTCAAATTTATAATGTATCAGGCGATCGCTACGTTACGTTTGATGGTCTTGCCCGTGCTTGTACCGAAGCAGCAGGTAAATCACCTGATGCCGTCCAGTTAGTACATTACGACCCCAAAGAATTTGATTTTGGCAAGCGCAAAGCGTTTCCCTTGCGAGTCCAGCATTTCTTCGCCTCAGTTAATAAAGCCAAGACCGAACTAAACTGGCAGCCAGAATATGACCTGCTCTCTGGTCTCAAAGATTCCTTCCAAAACGATTATCAAGCGTCTGGGCGTCATGAATCTGACATTGATTTATCTGTGGATGACGAGATTTTAAAAGCAGTCTAGTAGTGGAACTGATTCACCTTGTAGGGGCGAAGCATTCGAGCGACAATTTAGCACTTGAAGCTAAGTGTTTCTATCCGAATGCTTCGCCCTGACCCATCAGCTGATTACTAAAAACATCAATTAAACACGGTCATTAAGACGCCGCTTAGGTGACTCCACAATTGGATTGCCGTTAACATCTATCTCTAATTCTTCGCGACGAAGTGTCTCTGTAGCATCAACAGTATCCCGCTGAACTTCTTTCCTGACGGTGACTTCCTCACGCACAAAAGGTTGCTTTCTGATATCGGCCGTCTCTTCATAGACTCTCATGTGAGCCACTTCGCCTTCCCTGAAGTCAGCGTTACCAGGAGTAACTGTAGTTCCAACGTCTTCAGGAGTTCTACGCTCAATGACAACTCGCTCCTTCTCTACAGGAACCGAAACTCGTGCTGTTTCTGTTTCAATCCGCTTGCCGATAGCTACCTCGCCGGTCTGACGACGGTGTTTATTGGCAACAAGGCGTTCTTCATACAGCCTGAGGTGTTGATGCTCCTGGTCATTCATTCGGTACAGTGAAGGCTCTTGCTCGTATGTGTAGGTATTGCGGTCAGAAGGAATAGCTCTAGGCTGATTAGAGACAGGACGCGGTGTAGTCGGTTGAGAAGCTACTCTCGAAACTTCTGATACCTCCACGGGTACTGATGCTTCTACGGTTGGAGTACGATAAACGTGCCGCACACGCTCTTCGTAGTCATAATCAACCGTCATACTGTCATCGTATTCAGGTAATTTTTCCGCTTGCTCTTTGGTTGAAATCCCTATCGCATATATGCGTCGTGCGCCCGCATCAACATGGCAACGACCAACTGGAAGCAAGACCTTCTTTCCAAAAATCCAGAAGCCTGTGTCGATGACGAAATATCGGAAACGTCCTGTCTCATCAACTATTACGTCATGAATGGAGCCAATTTTCTCGTTGGTTCTGCCGGCATAGACATCAAGTCCCTTGGCATCTGCACCATCAAACGCTTCTTCGCGGTAGTTTGGATTAAAATCCCCAATTTTGAAAAGAGGCATGCTTCCGTCTCCAGAGTCGTCTACGTCCAAGTATCCTCATAATAGGAAGCTCTAGACTTTGATTCCTCTGGCTAATGAATGAGAAATCATCTATTACCCATCAATCAACGGTCTGAGTGCTAGCTACTGCTGATGGCTGATTGCTTTTTTGAGGCCACAGGTATATGGCACCAGAAATCAAAGTAAAGCCGACAGATACCCAAAAAGCGACTAGAGAGAGGGTTTCCCAAGTATCAGGTGTTGGTGCAATCAAAAGTGCGACAGCGATAATCTGACTCACGGTTTTGAGCTTGCCCCAAATATTAGCTCCGCTAATGCTGGTGCTGCCAGTTAAGTTAGGGCTAACGCGCCAACCGGCGATCGCTAACTCCCGCGCCAAAACCAAAAAGACACCCCAAGCAGGAACCTGACCAAGCTGAATCAGGGCTAATAGAGGAGCCAATATCAAAAATTTATCGACTAACGGGTCAAGAAACTTACCTAAATCCGTGACTTGATTAAGTTTACGAGCCAGATAACCGTCTAACCAATCTGTCCCAGCAGCAACCAGAAATATTGCCAAGCAGATCCAGCGCGCCTGGTCACTTGGGTTATTCAGACCGTATAAGATAAACGGCAAGCCTAACAAACGAGAAAAGGTAATCCAGTTAGGTAGATTCATAAAACAGCTATGAGCTAGTTAATGTGATAATGCCTTAACTCATAGCTCATATCTCGCCAAAGCTGCATTTTTTAACTACAGCCGTTTTCTCGCACTCAACAAGCGCCATCCTTACAAGCAACGACCAAGAGGGTCTTCCAAATCAACTTGAGATCGTAGATAACAGACCATTTTTGCTGATAGGCGATATCCATACGAACGATCTCTTCAAAATCTAGGATACTAGAGCGACCATTAGCCTGCCACTCTCCCGTAATCCCAGGCTTGATATTCAATCGCTCCCAATGATGCTTTTCGTACTTCCTTACCTCTTCTAGCGTCGGTGGACGAGTGCCCACTAAGCTCATGTCTCCTTTGAGAACATTCCAAAACTGAGGCAATTCGTCCAAGCTGGTGCGGCGTAAAAAATGACCCACGCGAGTAATGCGTGGGTCATTTTTATTTTTGAAGATATTGCCGGTTGCCTGATTTTCAACCAGATGCTGTAGACGATCGGCTTCCACAACCATCGAGCGAAACTTCCAGAGGCGAAAGGGTTGACCTTTCACGCCACAACGAATTTGGCTGTAGAAGATTGGGCCCGGATTATCGAACTGGATAGCGATCGCGATCGGAATCGCCAGGATCACTGTAACAACTAACCCTATTAACGCTCCAATAATATCTAGCAAGCGTTTGCGCTTGCTGTTGGTCGAGTAATGTACTTGTTGCTGGAATTCATGCACTTGGATCAGGTCTTGGGGAATCAATGCATCCAGCGTGGTAGATGAAACAGATTGTAATGTTGTGGTAGTCACGGCTGGTAGTTGGCTATTTACAGAGCCTTCAGCGTTCTGTTAATCCTCTGCCCATAATTATTCAGCTTCTCTTAAGATAGCGGTTCTACCCTTTTCAGTACTTTACTGAATTTTTACAATTCCTCGGTCTTTTTCTAAGCTTTTGTGAATTTTTTATAAAATGTTTGACAATTTTTTCTAAAAATGCGTTTGAGGAAGTAAAGGCTTCAAGTTAGTAGTCTGTTGTACCTGAGATCTTGCAGGATTTTCAAGAAGGCTGTAGGGGCGGGTTTACAAGAATTGTCTATTGGTAGCCACATTGAAAGGAAAACCCGCCCCTACAAACCTTCCCCGACACTTTAAAGAGAATGGTGCAAGATCTCAGTTGTACCCAACTTAACAATCAATGGTTCCTCGAACTTTTGATGAGTTCTAGACAGCAGGATATCCAGGTACTGGCGCAAACGCTCATGCTGCCGACAATTTGGGCGGTAGAGCTGATTGCCCTCTTTAGAAAAAAGCTGGGGAGTTGCGGTGAGCATCGAGTAGTGTAGATTCTGCTTTGACGCCTGAGACAGCCAACTATCATCCTCAATTGAGGGAACCAAACCAGATGGCAGTTGTCCTTCCAATAAGCGGACAAGTCGCTCATAACAAGTGCTTGTATTCAGACCACGACGTTCTAAGTGCTGCATAATTTCCTCAAGGCTATAGGGAGGATTTGCCGGATCATCAGCGTCTTTGGGGAAAGCACGTAGAAGTTCTAAAAGAAGAAAATAGTCACTGTACTGCTGCTGGGATCGATTTAAAACCTGAGGATAGAGAGGCAATGTTGCCAGTCCAGCGGCAACCCAGTTGCCCGTAGGTGAATCAGAGTCCTGAATTAGAGTGGCTAGTGGTAGTTTTTGCTGTATCCACTTTTGCAGTGTTGCAAAAGTACCAGTGCCACCAATACATAAGAGTTGATAAATTCCTTGTTCAGATATTCCGGTTTCAATCAGCAGCGTGTTTAGCTTTTGATTTAGCTGTTGAATGAACGGTAGAATCACCCTAGCTTCTAAGTCTGAATGCAGTACTACCCATTGGTCAGTGCCTAGCTTCAAGGTAAATTCATCTTTGTGTTGCAGAATCAGCTTTAGGTATCCGGTGGCTTTGAGGAATGCTCGCCCTAAGGGAGAACTCTGTAACAGCGAGGTTAAGCGATCGCGTTTTTGTGGGTCAGGTTGACCCGGTAGCGGCAGTTCTAAATTATGAGTATCGAGTGAAAGCTTTTGCTGTTGTGCCAGAGACATCTGGGGATACAGCAACTGGCAGAAAATATCTAGATCGAGGGCATTGCCAGCATAAGGCAAACTATATAGATTAAAGTCCCTATTGGTTAAGTCTTCCAGGTCATCGGGCAAATCAACCAAAGCGAGTTCCGTTGTGTTTGCACCGACATTGATTACAAGAGTACCGCCTCGCCAATGGGACGAAGGTGAAGGGGTGAGGGGCTGGTTGGTTTGTTCCAGAATTGGGCTGAAGTTTCTCTCCTGCTGCCCCTCGGGGATGCTGCCACTCTTCGGAGCATTGGCGTTAGAACTAGGTAAACCAGCGAGGACGGAGGCGATCGCATCCTCAAGGAAGAAAATTTGCTCTGGATACCTTACCAACTTGGCTTCCAGTACAGCTTCCCGCAAATTAAAGTGGTAAGTATCTCCCCAAGTTGCTGGGTAGCCCAGAATAACTCCCTCCAGATGGCGTAAGGCACTCTCCAGAGTTTCGGACTCCAAATCAACGGCTCCCACCGTCATCATTGAATCCAATGAGGCACTCTGGGGCGACAGCGTTGCTAACAGCGCCTGCAAAGCCCGTCGAACCCAGTAGAGGGACACTAGCTGCTGACTAGACAATTGCAATGTCGGTTCCCACCCATGATGCTTGGGACAATAGTAGGGAATGCCAAGATTCAAATAGGGTTTAAAGTTCTGTAAGAATATTCCTGGCTGCTTATTTGCCAGCGTGGACGCTAAGGAGCCGATGACGATTGGTGCTTCCCCTTGCTCAACACTAGAGACACGATGAATCGCCTTTCCCTCTCTACTTGCAGCAGAACCAGAGTAGATAACCGCAGGTAAACGAAAAAGCTTTTCGCCAGAACTACGAGTTGTGAACTGGGAATGCACAACTCGTAGTTCCTCATCAGTTATTCCTAAGTTGTTTGACCAATAAATGGGATATCGCTGACCAGTTGAATAGTTCAAGAGGACAGCTGAAATACCGGTAGTACCGAAATCAAGTCCTAAATACCAGACGGCGTTGCTGGTGTCCGCGTGTGGCTGCTCTGAGTGTGCAGGCATTTTGTATTTATCCGGTAGATGCGGAACAAGTTTTTGTAGGGGCACGATAATATCGTGCCCTTACCGTGTGCTGTATGCAACTAAAAACCGCTATAGATGCTGGAGTGAGGATGCACCAATTAGCCACTGAAGTCTAAATCGCTAGTTTTTTTCGTTATCTGGATGATCTGGGTTTAAGTCTTCGGGTTGAGCTAAGTCTGTATCAATATTTGGTTCATCTACCCTCTGTTCCTCCGTCAGGCTGTCTAATGGCTCATCTTCACTCAAGGCTAAGGCTTCATTATCAGGAGGGTTCAACTCTGTGGGCGGGGGTACCTCCTCTAGAGTCGCTTCGCTATTTTCATATTCAAAGGGCTGTACGTTGAAAAAGCCTTCTTGCTCTGAGTATGGTACTTCTTCTAGGAATACATCCGATTCATTATCCAAAGCTTGTGAGGGCAAAGTCGTGTCGTGAGTGTTATCGATTGACTCATCCGCCACGTTTTCACTCCTAGCTTCATCATCAGGAGAACTCAACTCTCCAGGCATAGCTTGCTCCTCGTAAGCAGCAACGCGATCGCTTACCGTGTCCTCTTGCACGAAGCCAAGCGTTTCTTGTGGGAAGGAATTCAACTCAAACTCCAACTCTGGAGAGCTGATCATTTCTTCTGTTGTGCCATCTATTGGCTCATCCCACTGCATCTCAAAAAACGTCTCCTCTCCCACAGGAAACGGTTCTCCAGGTATAGCTAGCTCCTCCGGAGTGGTGGCGTCGCTGTTTTCCTGCCCGTCAGCGCCTTGGGGCGTAGTCCAAGGCTGTACGCCAATCGCGTTTTCTTGCTCTAGCTCTGAGGGAAATAACTCCGGTTCAAAATCTAACTCAACTGATTCGGGTGCCGTCGGTGTGGAACTAGCTGAAATCTCCTCTCTCAAAGCTGGGGTAAGATTCTCTTCATCCGTATCAAATTCCCCAGGCTTGTGAGTCGATAAGTCGGGTGTTGAAGAATCTGTCAAGCTTTGGGAAGGCGATACATTAGGCAAGGTATTATGCATTAACTCTTCCCAATCTTCCGCCAATAACTCCTCCGCCATCAGGAACGACTGGTTCTGTGGATATACTTGAGCCGTGTTGGGTGCAATACTTGGGAATTCAAAATCATTACCTGGCGATCGCTGCTCTTCCTGCCTTAGGAAATTTTGACCCTCAGATTCCTCAAAACTGTAGAGGTCTTGCTGGAGCTGCTGTAGTGTGTTTTGATCCAGGACAATTTCGATGTCTGGCTCATTCTCTAATTCATCCGTTACCAGCAAATCCTCCTCTGGTGAGGCTGGGATGTAGTTCTCTTCAACCAGACTGGCTTGGATGTCGGTGTCAGAGCTTTGATATTCCGACCCTTGTGTGGTTGTTGCAGGTACGGAGTTGTCTTTTACAGCAGGGGATGAGTGATTCAAACCCATCTCTTCAAACAGATCCGTTAATGCTGCAATGATTTTAATGCCCTCTTGCTGGCTGGAGCTTTCACTGTTGGACAGCGAGTTGGCGGCTAGTGGCGACGCCTGCGCTGCTCCCACAAAATTCCCTTCAATGGGTGAATGAGTTACTGAATCTTCAAAAAATAAAACCTCCCATGACTGTGGCAACTGCCCAGTTGACCAATCCAGAGGTTGGGCTTGGGGACGTTCGACCGCTGGATCGGCAAGTCCTTCAAACAGAACCTCTTCAACCTGAGAAGACAATGGATTTAGTGAGTCAGGACTCGAAATCTGGTCATCACTGGGAATTTGAGAATCTGTGGGAGCCTGCGGTGGCTCTGATCCCTCTAACTGATCATTAAATGGGAAATCTGCCAGAAATTGGGGTGTCAAGGCATGGGCTTCATCTGGCTTTGCCGTTCCAGTCAAAGAGTCTGTCCCAAAAATGCTTTCATACAATTCCTGGATTTCCTTGTAACGGTTGTCGGAACTTAAGTTGAGTTCTGACATTTGATATCGACTTGGCGTCTGGTTCTCCTCAACAGAGGGGAGTGAGGTTTGAGCATCGATGTTTAGCTGTATGAAAGTGTCTAGCTCATCAGTGTCATCTAGTTCGACGCCCAAATCTTCAAAATCTAGTCCTTGTCCTTCGATGAGTTCCCAATCTTCCGAGTCCAGGTTTTCTAGAGAACCGTCTTGAGCGATCGCCTGAGATTCGGGGAGTACTACTTGATCATCACCAGAACTACTTGCGTTTTCTTGTTCCCTAAGGAGTGGAGCTACTGATTGCAGGGACTGAAGCTGCTTTTGTCCCCCCAACAAAGGGTTTTGCTCTGTTACACTCAATGCATCGAGAGGCAATAGTGTGTCGGGCTTTGTTTGACTAGTAGCCGTCTGCTCTGTTTGATGGGGCGAGTCAGACAGTTGCAGAGATGAAGAGAAAATTGTTGAGGCTTCCCGTCCCAGCTGCTGCGCTAAACGATTCATGAATGCGGTAAACAGCATCTCCCCTTGAACACCCAAACGGTGCATATTCTCCAATCCCTGGGACAAAGACTCCTGATAACTTTGAAGATTGCGCTGTAAGGCGTCAAAGATCGCCCGTTGGTTAGCGTCTAGAGTTGTCAACATTTGATCGGAACGCACTTGCATCTGCCGTAGTTGCTCTAGGCGCTCTTGCGGCTGCATCACGCTCCCGACGTTGCCCTGACTAGAATATATAGAGGATATTGCCGCCGTTGCCGATTCAGCATTTACCCGATGTTCAAAATTCACAAGAATTTGAGCCAGTTGTTGGGACAGGCTTTCGGTGCAACGGCTAATGAGTTCCTGCGAAAACTCTGAAATAATTTCTTGCTGTATAACGTGCTGGGGAGGAGAAGCAGTCTGCTGCTTGGTACGTTCTAGCTGCTGAATTTCTCTAACCAAATACTCCCGCTCACTCCGTAGCGCTTCCACGTCCGCTTGCAAAGGCTGTAGCAAGTCGGCGCGTAGAAAGTGCATTTCTTGCGTAACGGCTTGTGCAATCTGCTGGACTACTTCGGCTTGAGCTGAAGTAGCAGGTAGAGGGGATTTTTGAGGTGCAGCAACAAAATTTTGTTGCTGGGAAACCAGGTAGCTACGAACTCGCTCCAAAACGCGACGCTGAACGGCGACATCACCGGGCTTAGACCAAGGTAAACGGGCGTCAGTTTTGGGGAGGATGCTGTCAATATCAGCGATTAGAGATTGAATATCCTTCTGAGAAGTCACGGTGAAACCCTTGACGAGAACGAGTACACGGCTACAGGAGTTAAGTGTAATCCCCTGTCTCTAATGTTAAATTGCCAGAGCAACTAAGCTATTCGGAACGCTTCATCTTAACAGACGAATTGAGAAGAAGTTGGCTTGCTTGCGATCATTATCTCCTGAGGGCTTGGCCTTCTTGATTGAACAGAGTGCTAAATTACACGATCAGAATATTCGGAGACTGAGCAATATAGAGCATAATAACTGTGTGTGCCTATGACTTGATGATTGCCTCAAGCTCTGACAGGATTAGCAATTGAGGATACCTCCGATGTGGTAGAGCGTCATGTGTGAGGAAAATTCAGCTGCATCTGTCATTCTGGCTTGTCTGGGATATTAGTGAGGTGCCTGAACTGAACGTGTTCAGTTGCTCAGACTGTTGCTCTTTCATTGGTTGAAACGGGAAAAGTATCCTGCCTCAATTTAGTGGGCAGCTGAGCATCTATCTGTCCACAGCGTTTACAATGTGCTTTGGCTTCATGGAAGACCGATACAGCTCACACGAAATGAACTCTAATGTTAATGAGTTGATTTGCACGGCTCCTTTTTTTGCTGGCTTACCAGAACCCTCTGTCGATCAAGCCACTGCTCACGTTGTCACCCGTAGTCATCCGGCAAATCGAGTAATCTTGCTGGAAAATGACTGGGGTGGCTCTGTGTACTTTATTTTGGAGGGTTGGGCAAAGATTCGCACCTACAACCTCGACGGCAGAGAGGTAACTCTCAATATTCTCGGAAAAGGAGAACTCTTCGGTGAAATGGCGGCGTTGGATGAGGTTCCTCGTTCAACAGACGTTATTACCTTGACTGCTACAACGATTGGCAGTATACCTGCTCAGGATTTTGTTCAGTTAATTCATAGCGAACCTTTGGCAGGTGTCCGCTTATCTCAGTTGATGGCAAAGCGTCTGCGTCAAGTCAATCGACGTTTGCGCCTGCGGGAGTCAGATAGTACATCACGAGTCGCAGATACGTTGTTGTTTCTAGCAGAGGGGCAGGGGAAACTCAAACAGCAAGGAACTGAGATTCCCAACTTACCCCATCGAGAGTTGAGCAGCCTCAGTGGACTGGCGCGGGAGACAGTCACGCGAGTGCTGACAAAGCTGGAAAAGAAGGGGCTGATTATGCGGGAACACGATATTATGTTCATCCCTGATCTGCCTGCCTTAGAACGGATTATTGCTTAGACCAAAGGTCTAGGGCGTCGAGAGTCAATTTTATTAGAGATTATTATGAGATTTCAGAAAATTCTTGTTGCTATTGATGACTCGCCCTTATGCCCTGCTGTCTTCGCAGCGGCGCTGGAATTGGCACAGTCAAATAAAGCGGCACTTATGTTGCTTCAGTGCCTTTCTCCTGGAATGGTTAGTGAGTCCATGCCTACCACGGCGTTCGATGCAGCTTTGCCCATCGGATCGTTAAACACTGACTACCAAGCCTACCAAACTCAACAAATCCTGCTGGAAACGCAGATGGAAGAGGCGCAGGTAGTACTGAAACGTTACTGCGATGAGGCAATAAGCCACGGAGTGCCAACAGAATCTAATTACGAAGTTGGCGAAGCGGGTCATCAGCTCTGTAAAGTGGCTAAAGATTGGGGTGCTGATTTAATTGTAGTCGGGCGTCGGGGTCTTACAGGATTAACGGAAGCGTTGGTAGGGAGCGTGAGCAACTATGTGGTACACCACGCTCCCTGTTCAGTGTTGATAATTCAGGAAGTAGAGCCTCAGCCAACGACAACTCCGCCTACTGATCTTTCGTCAGTGGTACTTAATCCTGTCCCAGGTCAAGAACCAGGTTAAGGACTTATATAAAAATTACTGCCTCCGTTATGGTCTTCTTGTTCGTAGTCCTTAGTCCTTGGTCATTAGTGGAAAGCACTTCGGCTTGACTAGTAACTAGTGACTACGAGCGACGAATAAAAAATGGTATTAGCGATGTTATAAGCCCCTTGCTTAGTTAATTAGACCTCTTGCATGAATCCTAGAATGCCCCCTACATCCCCCAATGCTGGGGGACTTTAAATTTCTGTTCCCCCAAGATTGGGGGGCTAGGGGGGCTAGGATTCGATTCGTGCAAGAAGTTTATTTTGGTCACTCTTAAAGTCAACAACTGATGGCTAACTGCTACATAGTATAGACACAGCTTAGGTCTGTCCTGGGTTTCGAGCTATCCGGCGCGTTCTCATGCAGGAGTCTGTGTATGCGAGGGAACTCCTGCCACTGTTATGTTGAAGATTGGTCAAGAGTTTATTAAATCTGAATGAGCGATCCTTTTGATGATGCCCAAGGGTCTCGCCCCGATCCTTCCCAGGAACCTAGAAACAAGCCTTTAGAATCAGAAACTGAGCCTCATAGTGATAATTCTGACTCAGCTGATGCAGCAGGTTCTGAAACCTCGCCACCAGCTTTAACATCGGAAACCGGCAAGTTTTCTCAGCCTACGGCAACGACTACCATTCCCTCCGGGGAGGACTATCCTACCTTCACAGAACCCCTAGGGGGAACCGACTCTCCTCCAGAGTACGCCCAACGGAAAAGTCTACAGCCCACGTCTAGCCCGCCCTTAGCGATGGTGGAAACGGCTTTTCTGGCCAGTACCGCCAGCTTGATTTGGCTAATTAATTATTACTTTCCTCTAGGGCCAGTGCTGCGGATGTTTTTCCCAGTGCCGATCGCTTTAGTTTACCTGCGGTGGGGAAACCGAGCATCCTGGATGGCGGCGCTGGTTTCGGGGTTGTTGCTGTCTGTATTAATGGGGCCAACCCGCAGCATTCTCTTTTTCATCCCCTTTGGTCTGATGGGTGTCCAACTCGGAGCGATGTGGAGACGCCGTACCAGTTGGCACTTCTCAATTTTTACGGGGACACTGCTTGGCACATTGGGAGTCTTTTTTCGGTTTTGGCTGCTCTCGATCCTCTTGGGCGAAGATCTCTGGGTTTATGTGATGACTCAGATTACAGAATTAACGCAGTGGGGGTTTATGAAGCTAGGATTGCTCGCTCAACCAAGTCTGCCTCTGATTCAGGCGATCGCTGTGGTAATGATCGTCCTCAACAATGCTGTTTATTTATTCGTTGTACATCTTGTTGCTTTACTCATGCTCGATCGCTTAGGTAACCCAATTCCCCGACCGCCCAACTGGGTGCAAGTTTTACTGGATTACGATGGATAGCACAACA
>DATNPI010000124.1:0-2511 GCA_036703325.1 Coleofasciculaceae cyanobacterium | reverse complement strand
AGTATGGACTTGAGCAACTGTGTGGCATCATTAGCCAAAACTGGCATTTGTCGGCACAAGAAATTAAGCAAGCGGTGATTGACGATGTACGGCGACATATAGGAAGTCAAAAAGTGTTTGATGACATCACATTGCTGGTTTTAAAGCAACAGGTAGAAACCAAGGTATAATAAGGCATTGCAACAACTGGAAGCGCTGCTAAAAGGGTGAACTATTCTTACTTAACCGCTCTCTCCGTGAAAATTTTTATGAAGAACAGCTCCCTTAAATTCCGCCTCCGCACTGCCCTCGTAGTACCCTTTATCCTGCAAATTGTTGCAGCAGTTGGATTAGTCGGCTATCTTTCATTACGCAACGGACAACAAGCCGTAACCGATCTTGCCAACCAGTTGATGACTGAGGTGAGCAACCAAACCGCTCAGCAGCTAAATGACTATCTTTCAATACCTCATCAAATTAATCAGATCAATATTGATGCAATCGAGACAGGATTACTCAATCTAGAAAACTTTGACCTGGCTGGAACTTATTTTTGGAAGCAGGTGCAAGCCTTTAATAATGTTGGCTATATTTCAAATACGTTAGCAGATGGACGCTTTATTGGGGCTGGTAAATACTTTCCAGGGGAAGGAGTCATCATTGATGAACTCTCTGCAAGAACAAACGGAAAAGTAGCTACCTATGCCGCGAACAAGCAGGGCGATCGGGGTAAAGTGCTGCGGTTTTGGACCGACGACTTCGTGGCATCCTCATGGTATATTGAGGCGGCTAAAGCAGGTAAACCAACCTGGGGTTCGGTGTACTCTGTTGACGAAATCAACTTCATTTCTCTACCGGCAGTGCGTCCCATTTATGCAAAAAACGGCAAATTACTTGGCGTGACTGGGGTTGATTTACAACTATCAAATATTACGAACTTTTTGCGCCACTTAAACGTTAGCTCATCAGGACGAGTCTTTGTCATGGAACGAGATGGGCAGTTAATCGCCAATTCTAGTTCTCAACCCTCTTTTGCCAAAGTAAATGGTAAGACCCAACGCTTTAATGCGTTAAACATTAACGATCCGTTAATTCAAAGGACTGCTCAAACTCTAAAAAATCGGTTTAGTAATTTTCAGCGAATTAGAGAAAGGCAAACGTTGAACTTTCAAATTCAAGGACAACCTCACTTTGTCCGCGTTCATCCTTGGCAAGATGAATTTGGTCTGAACTGGCTAATCGTGACTGTAGTTCCAGAATCCGACTTCATGGGTCAAATCAATGCTAATACTCGTACCACAATAGGGTTGTCTCTGGTAGCGTTGATGATGGCGCTGGCGATCGGTATTCTCACCGCTGGTTGGATTACCCGCCCCATTGAGCGGATTACCCAAGCCTCAGAAGAGATGGCAGATGGTAACTTGAAGCAATACGTTAAACACACTCGCCTGGTTGAACTTGATAAGTTGGGAAACTCCTTCAACCGTATGGCAGACCAACTCAAGGAATTGTTTGAAACGTTAGAAGATAAAGTCAAACAACGCACGGCAGAACTAGCAAGTGCTAACGACGAAATCATTAGCCTAAACGAGAGACTCAAGCAAGACAATCTTCGCATGGGTGCTGAATTGGATATCGTGCGTCAAATGCAGCAGATGATTCTGCCAAACGCTGAGGAACTGAAAATTGACGGGCTCGATATTGCCGCATATATGCAGGCTGCCGATGAAGTCGGCGGCGACTACTATGATGTTTTAAACACCGATGGCGTTGTCACTCTTGGCATCGGCGATGTCACTGGACATGGACTCGAAAGCGGTATCTTGATGCTGATGGCGCAAACCGCCGTTCGCACCCTCAAGGAAATCCAGGAAACTGATCCGGTTCGGTTCCTAGATGCGCTCAACCGCACCCTTTACAAAAACGTGCAGCGCATGAATTCGGAGAAAATTCTCACCCTAGCGATTTTAAATTACTCCCAAGGACGGGTCAGCATCAGCGGTCAGCATGAAGAAACCCTCATCGTGCGAAACTGTGGACAGGTAGAACGTATCGACACAATGGATTTAGGCTTCCCCATCGCCCTCGACGATGACATTGCTGAGTTCATCAGTCACATTTCACTTGAGCTACAGCTAGGAGATGGTATAGTGCTATATACTGATGGTATTCCCGAAGCAAAAGACATTAACAAAAAACAGTATGGCATCGAGCAGATGTGTGAAGTCATTAGCCAAAACTGGCATTTATCGGCACAAGAAATTAAGCAAGCAGTGATTGACGATTTACGGCGACATATCGGCACTCAAAAAGTCTTTGATGATATTACGCTGTTGGTTGTGAAGCGGACCCAGTTAGGTGTAGAAAAAAAGTCACAGCCTCAAGCAGCCGCATTGGTTTAGAGCGATCGCCCATACCGCGAAAAAATCAACTTATGACATTAAACTGGAAATGGTCGTCGGGGCGATCGCGTTAGCCGTCAAATTTACGAGGAGGTGGTACGATCTCTCCAACGCAGCACCACCCAAGAGG
>DATNPI010000123.1:0-10014 GCA_036703325.1 Coleofasciculaceae cyanobacterium | reverse complement strand
TGTTGTGCTTAACCTCTCCTCTTGGGCAGGTAGGAGGCAGACTATTGCTAACTGGCTAATTGAGGAACTGAATACTAAGTATCACGTTCCTCCAAAAACGGGACAAACTTGGGTCACCAAACAGCAACTACTCCTATTGCTGGATGGTTTGGATGAAGTCCAAGCTGCAAATCGAGGAGCTTGTATTGCTGCCTTGAATGCATTTCATCGGGAGTATAATCCAGAAATTGTGGTTTGCTGTCGCATCAAAGACTACCAAATCCTGTCTAATCGTCTGAACTTTCAAAGAGCGGTTTGTTTAAAATCAATCACCCTAGAACAAGTTCGTCACTACCTAGATAAAGTTGGGTCTGAGTTAGCAGGCTTGAGAGAATTGCTTGAAGAGAATATAGCATTACAGGAGTTATCCCAGTCACCTTTGATGCTCAATATCATGGCTTTAGCTTACCAAGGAGTAGCGGCTCAAGATTTACCACAAATGGCTTTAGTAGATGAATACCGTCAGCAACTCTTCAAAGATTATATTAAGCGAATGTTTCAACGGCGTAATACTAATCAGGAATACAAGCAAAAGCAGGTGATGTACTGGCTGATTTGGTTAGCACAGCGTATGGTTCAACAGTCTCAAACTGTATTTTTAATTGAGCGAATGCAGCCTAATTGGTTGCAAAAGCCAGAGCAAATGATAATTTATCACAATGGAAATATACTGTTTCCTGGTCTAATTGCTGCTCTGATTGTTGGTTTAATTATTGGAGCAATTGCTGGGTTATTTACAAATCTGCCTATTGGGTTGATTACTGTGCTGACTGTTGGTTTAATGTTAATTGCTGGGTTGATACCTGGTCGATTTATTTGGATGGGTGGAGGAAGAATTAAAACTGTAGAAAGCCTTAATTGGTCTTGGAGAGAAGCAATTAATGAAATTAATCATTGTCAAAAAGTATGTAAAAATAAAGGAGCAATAATTGGAAAATACCTGGGAGTACTTTTGTTAAAATTTTTAGGATTATGCTTAGGATTATGGATATTAATTTGCATTTTAATATTCTTGTTTGGTATGGAGGAATTTTATGATTTAGCAGCTGCTTCTCTTATTCTTTTAATATTTTCTCCAGTCTTGTTGGTATTGCCTTGGTTTTTTTGGCTATTACAACCAAATATAGGTGGTTTTTTCAGTATTTGTGCAGAATTAGGGGGTTTATTGGGAGGGGTGATTGGAACATTTTTGGGATTAATTATTGTCCCAATTAGCGGTCTGAGAGGAGCAGAAATAGAGACAAAAACAAATCCAAATCAGGGAATTTGGAGATCAGCAATGAATGCTGTGATTGGTGGGGTAATTAGTGGGCTGATTTTTGGGCTGACGACTGGGGTAATTAGTGGGCTGATTTTTGGGTTGATTGGTGAACCTATTTGGGGACTGATTATTGGGTTAAGTGTTGGGCTGATTGTTGGGCTGTTTTTTTGCCTCATTAGTGGTAAAGCCTGCATCCAACACTTCATTCTGCGCCTCATCCTTTATCGTGATGGTTACATCCCCTGGAATTATGCCCGCTTCCTCGACTACGCCGCAGAACGCATCTTCCTGCAAAAAGTTGGCGGCGGTTACATCTTCATCCATCGCCTGCTGCTGGAACATTTCGCCCAGATGGAGCTAGAACCAGTGCGGCATTGAGGTGGTTGGCACAACTTAACCGTCCGCGAACTGCGCGATCGCACCCGTCCTGTAGATGGGTTAGCATAAGCTCAACTGGGAAGAATGCAAAGCCATGACCGTTGCTGCTGACAAAAAAGTTTGGACAGATGAGGAATTCATGGCACTGCCTGATGATGGTAAGCGCTATGAGTTGATAGATGGGCAAGTGGTGGATATCGGCAACTCTGGCATGGAAGATGGCAATATTGGAACGTTTTTAGGTGGAGCGTTGGAATTTTACGCCCGACCTAAGAAGTTAGGAGTAACCTGCGATTCTAGTACTGCCTTTACCTTGAAATCAGGAAATAAGCGTTCTCCTGATGTTTCATTTGTGACCAGAGAGCGATTGCAGGGACTCAAGCGGCTACCCAAAGGCTTTTTTCAAGGAGTACCCGATCTCGCAGTAGAGGTGATTTCTCCCAACAATACATTTGAAGAACTGCACGAGAAATTGGTTGAATATTTTGACAATGGCTGTCGGTTAGCCTGGGTAATTAACCGGATGAGAAGTCAGTGTTAGTGTATCGTCAGCCTCAGCCAGATCGACTGCTGAAAATTACAGACAACCTGGATGGAGAAGATGTGATACCAGGCTTTACGTTGCCTGTGGCAGAGTTGTTTGCTGAATTCGATTTTTGAGACAAGATCTCGACTCAAACGCCATCGTCCCGCCAAGCGGCCTCATATTTCTACTGCTAAGACTCTCTCCCAAGCTCAAACTAAAAAACATTCACCTTGAAAGGGCTGGTTCTATTATGAATAGGAGCTCCCACGGACGCTTTTCGCATCCGCCCTCTCCCCCTCGTGTTTCTTAGGAGTGAGATTCCGCTCTGGGTGTCTGCTTTAACGGGCTGGAAGCACCGTTTTGAGAGCGGCAAACCAACGGTCAGCCATTTTCTGCTCACCAGATTCACTGGGATGGCAACCATCGTAGGTATCCTTGCCTGCCGCCACGTTGAAACCGCTGAACTGATCCACCGCAATCACAGGTGACTCCTGAGTGTTGGTATCCCTTGCGAGGTTCACAATCAGCCGATTAAACTGCCGAACTTGCGCGTCTTCCCCACAGGGGATGGTTTGGGCGATTAGTGTCTTCAGGCGTGGATTGATATTACGCAGCGTTTGAATCAGTTGCCGAAGCTCCTCGATTGTACTCTCCAGGCTTTGCCCTTGGACAATATCGTTAGTCCCAAGATGAATCAGCACAATGTCTGGTTGACTGGTGCGAACCCAGAGGTCAATTTGCTCCAATATCTCCTCTACCCGCCAACCCCAATGTCCTTCGTGGTCTTGGTCGAAGTCTGACAGGGGAGAAGGCCCCTGAACATGCTCTCGACTTGACCCAACAAAGTCAACGTTGTAACCAGCTTGGCGCAAGTGTATCCAGAGTGGGCGGCGATAGCTGTTATGATTGCTGTCCGCCTGCGTGATCGAATCGCCGATTGGCATGATGCGCGTCGGTTTTTCAGATTGCGCCACTTGTGGTGTCTGAGTGGGAACGCACGAGGCAATTGAGAGCATTCCGGCAACAAAAGTTGGCAGGATGAACTCGCTAATCGAGTGGTTCAAGTTCAACTTGAGCCGTATCATAGCTATCTCGTGACCAGTCCGTAGGTTAATCATACTCTGGACAAGGATTCTGCATCGTTGGCAACGAGTTGGCACAGTAGCTAGGGGCTTGAGGCGATTAATCATTCCAATCCAAAATCCAAAATTGTTTTGGTTATGGTTCCAAACGCTGCCGAAGGATAAATTCTGCGATCGCTAAATCTACAGGTGTCGTCACCTTCAGATTCGTCTCCTCCCCTTCCACAATTCGCACCGGCAACCCACACCGTTCAAACAAAGCCGCATCGTCCGTGACTTCCCAGCCAGAGTTGCGCCCTTGGTCATGACACTGCTTCAACAGCTTTACCTCGAATCCCTGTGGGGTCTGTGCTGCCCATAGCTGCCGACGGTCTGGTGTATCTTGAATAATACCCGTCTCATTCACCACTTTAATGGTGTCCTTTACCGACACGGCAGCAATGAGTCCCGGACAATCCTGAAGGGCAACGGCACAGCGATCGAATAGCTGGGGTGTTGCTAAACATCTTGCCCCATCGTGAATCAACACCCGTTGAGCGGCTATTGGTAACGCTTGCAAACCGTTATAGACAGATTCCTGCCGCGTTTCCCCACCCCTAATTAGCTCTACGGGTTTCGAGAGGGAAAGCTCTGCAAGAATTGCTTTAAAGTCTAATTGGTCAGCTGGCTGTCCCATAATGCCAATCCAGCTAATCTCACGCGCCTCCTCGGCGGCTAGGAGAGTCCAGGCAAGTAAGGGTTTACCCAGTAGTGTCAGGAGAAGCTTATTGCGATCGCTCCCCATCCGCCTTCCCATTCCTGCCCCTGGAATTAATAAATGCACGATCTTCCTCTGTTAGCTAGGTATACGTTCCCGATAAAATTAAGCTGATAAAATCAGCTCAATCAATTAAGGTCAACTATCCCACCATGCCACAAGCGCTCTTCCTAGCGGCGCTTTATTCATGAGGGGGCTTGAGAATATCCAGGTTCTTAACGTAAAAGTTGACTAGCTGACAAAAAATTCCAATCTGGCACGTACTTCCAGTTGCTTCCCTAAACTGGATGAGTTACAAGCTTCCTGGGTAGAAGCGCCTGAAGAAGGGATATCTTGGTTGGAATAAGCTAGGGGAGGCCGTAAGGCAACTATAAGTTTTGGCTCCGTTCTTGGCTGTAGGGACCGGTTGAGTAAGCTTGACCCTTTTTTATTGGGTTGGGTAAACATTGCCAGACCAGGCTCTACTTAAAAACGGGCACTTATATTGTTTACTGGAAAGCGATACCTCTCGCCTCGCTTTCCTTCCCAGCCCAGTCAAAGATTGGGATGGGGTATCCAGCGAGAAATTAAGATGAGAATATTAGCCCTTGTTCCTGGTGGAATTGGCGACCAAATTCTGTTCTTTCCGACCCTCGATGACCTCCAAGCCCATTACCCTGACGCCGAGATTGATGTCATTGTGGAACCGCGAGCAAAGGGGGCTTATCGGGTTTGTAAGTCTGTTAGTGAAGTTCTGACGTTTGATTTTAAAGACCGCAATGGTCCGGCGGACTTTGGCAACTTACTGGGGATCGTGCGCGATCGCGAATACGATGCCGCTATGTCTCTAGGACGTCGAGGGTCGGTAGGACTATTGCTCTGGATGACGGGCATTCCAACTCGAATTGGCTACGATGCCAATACTCTGAAGTGGTTTTTCACCAACCCCGTGCCTCTAAAAACGGACCAGTATGCGGCTCATATGTACCATGACCTGTTAAAAGGTTTTGGGATCGACTCCCCCTGCCCAGAACTGGCACTTAACGTTCCCAAACCCGACATTGAATGGGCAGAAGGTGAACAGAAACGGCTAGACGTTACGAATGGCTACATTCTCATTCATGGCGGTTCCAGCCAACTGGCTAAGTCGAAAGGCCTTGATAAGATCTACCCAGTTAAAAAATGGCAGAAGATTATTGAAGACATTCAACAAAAACAGCCCGATTTGCCAATTGTGATGCTTCAAGGGCCAGAGGATACACAATGGTGCACCGCCATGATGCAAGCCCGTCCAGGTTTGAAAATCACCTCGCCAGGGGATATTGGCAAGTTAGCAGCGATGATTGCCGGTGCTAATTTGATGGTGTGTACCGATAGTGCGCCTATGCATCTGGCAGTAGCTGTTGGAACTTATACCATTGCCCTATTTGGTCCTACTGAGGCGAAAAAACTACTACCAAATAGTGAGCGCTACATCGGTCTTCAATCTCCAACTGGTGCGATCGCTGACATCAAACCTGAAGCCGTATTAGAGCAAATTTGGCGTGGCTAGACCAGCAGTATTCCTCGATCGAGATGGCGTCCTGAATGTCGAAGCCGGTTATATCCACAGAGTAGAAGATTTACACCTGATCCCAGGTGCAGCTCAAGCCGTGCGACAGCTGAATGACCGACAGCTGTTCTGCACTCTTGTCTCTAACCAATCAGGCCCAGCGAGGGGATACTACCCATCTGACCATGTAGATGCCCTCCATCAGCGCCTTGAACAGCTGTTGCAAGCCGAAGCGGACGCCCACTTAGACGCCCTCTATTACTGTCCCTACCTGAGTCCACAGGCTGGAGGCATCAACCCAAACTTTACTCGCTGGAGCAGCTGGCGTAAACCGAATACTGGTATGCTGGTGGCGGCCGCTTGGGAGCATGACTTGGACTTGAGTCGGAGTTTTATGGTGGGTGATAAAGCTACCGATGTCGATATGGCTCACAATGCTGGTTGTACAGGCATCTTGGTGCAAACTGGCTATGGTGCAGATGTCCTCACTGGCAAGTATCAGCACCACACCCGCCCAGATTACGTAGCGACGGACTTACCTGCGGCTGTTGAATGGATTTTTAGCAATTTCCCCGCAAGAATCGCCCTCTTGTAATCTCCTCTTACATTAGAGATTACAAGAGGGCGACTGAGGGGGCATCAAACCCCCTCATTTTAAAAATATTCTATTGATTTTATCGATAACAAAGAGAGATTTTCCGAGAGTTATGAGTTTTGAGTGCTGATGATCGAGTAAAAATTTATAATTCCAAAACACTTAATTCAAAACCCATAACTCCACAGAGACTGCCAACGCTAAAAGCATTGGGGTTAGATAAACCCTGGTCCCCTGCCACGCTTGTCGCCTTCCATCGTCAGGTCTCCGTCTTTGTCTTCGTTTACCTCTTCTATCTCGCTGACGCGTTCCGCTTCCAGAGCTTCTTCTTTTCCTCTCAAATCACCCGGTTCATTGACATAGATTTCCGGTTCAATGGCATAGTTATTGAGAAGGCCCTCTTTATCTACGGTGTAGCCTCCTGTAGTATCTATGCTTCCAGTATCGGTTTGATCGTTGGTTATTGCTTGTTCTTCTCTAGCTTTATTGGGAGTAGTCTTGTATGTATTACCTTCCCTTTCTCGGCGGGCTGCGGTCTCAGCGGGGACAATCCCTCGATCATAGTTATCACCATCAACGCCGACTTCTGGCTTCATCGTTGATTCCCCGTTAGCCGTTGTTTCATTACTCATGATTACTTCCTCAAAAAATGTAGATTTATTAAAGGCTTCAGCTTTCAGCTATGTATATTAAATTTCCTTAGCAGATAGCTCTACCACTGCCTAAGGTATGAAGTTAGTAGCTGTCTCGACACCAGTGAAATACTAAATTACTTCCTGGTGAATAATTCCAATGTGGTAGCTAAGGTGCATAAAGAGTCGAGTTTGTCAATGCTCTATAGGCGATCGCATCCCAACAGTAGCGAGTTGCTGGAAGAGGAATCGCCGCACTGCTTAGTCCAAGCATCATTATCATTAGTTATTAGTATTTTTTATGGCAGGTTTCGAGCAATTAAATAGAGGCACTAATGACTAATAACTAATGGCTTAAAATCCCACGTAGTTTAGTCGTTGATGCGCTCAAATCAGTTCAATCCGCCTTCAATAACCAAAAACCTGTGTAGGTCATCCCTGAATCATCTGGCTGCACTAGCAAAAAGTGCAAACCGTGACTCAGTTGTTTGCGTTGTTCATACGTCTGCGCAGCTGCCGCTACTTCTTTATCCTCAAAGGTAGCAACCACCCACCGATCTACCAGTCCAGCTTCTAAGATTAGCCCATCGGGTGCACCGACTATGTAGTTCAGTGCCACAGGTTGAACCTCTTTAAGCCAACGTGCTAGTTGCATTGACTGCCGTCCTCCATCAATCACCACACCTGGAACGGGCACAGTTGATGCCAAGCCCAGATTAAGCGGTAAGAGAAACTCTGGCATCTGCAAAATCGGAATTGGGCGTTCTGCAAACGCTTCCTCAATGTCACCAGCAGAAAGTGTGGCAAATCGCCAGCGATCGCCCCAGAGATTTTCTGCTAGAGGTAATGGCGGCGGCTTGTCGAGGGTAATGGGACTATACGCCTCACCGGTATAATTATCCTGATTCGAGTATTGTGACGCCCGTTCTTGTAACCATTGCTTTAAAGCCGAGGTGCGTCGTGTCGCTTCTACTACAACGCCCAATTGTTGACCAGCTAAGGTGAGTAAACTCAGAGACTGGGGTCGAAACACTTGAATGACATCGGGCAGCCCCGACCCCTCTGCTGCTTGCCGCAACTGAGACACCAGCCAACCGATATCAGCGGATGGCTGAGGACATAGGGCTTCATAAGTAAAGCGGAGTGTTTCATCACAAATTAACAACTCCCATAGCACCTGGCCCGTAGCATCTCGCAGCGGACGGCGGTAAAAATCAACTTGCCAAACATCCATCTCAAGCCTCCGGGGTACTGCGACCATACCCGATCAGGTTGGTCGTAGGGGGTAGAGAGTGTAATTGAGTGGGACTCAACGTCCCCGAAATTACCAATCCCGTGTTTCTCTTCATGATGCGACACTTAGAGTCAGCAAATCTGCCAAGACGTGACCAGTTAGCGTCACTCAAGGAAAGATTTTTGCCTGTATAACCAGAACAGTATCCGATCACTTTTTTGACCTCTCCTTTTAACTTCGTTGAGTATTCAATCAAGTCTCCTTTTCTAGCTTTAAATGGAGTTGTTGAACCGCCGTAACGCTTCCGGACTCCGCCCTTGGCTGGGACGGCATCATGCAAGCGCCTTCGTGTAATTCGAGGCTGGGAAATAACCTTGAATACGGTTGGCGTAATAGCCACGTCTCCCATCCAAACACAACCGCGAGTATTTACGGTGTGGAATGGTTTGTACTGGACAAAGTGACTGGCGGCAATGGCTACAGCATCAACCGCGTGAGTTTCCGGTGCTGGCAACGCCTTGTCGGATTTGTTCTTGATTAACTTCAGATGTTCACGAACCTGAGACGTTCCGTTCCCGTCTTTTTGCCAACCTTCAATAGTAATGACTGGTGCTATCTTGGATAACTGTTCAATCATCCAGGTCTGACCTACCATTACTGGTGAGAAACCTCTACCAGATTTAGCCCCTTTTCGACCAGATGTTTTATCAACATCGGCTCTAACTTTCTCTACTCGAATCGCTTTGATTGGGTAGATTTTGGCGAGTTCACAAATAACTCGTATTTCTAGTTGCCGATTTGAGCGAATTGATGGTGCTAGTTTGGCTTGCTTGCGGTTAGAAAAGCGCTTTTGACGATGGTTTCTCAACCTGAAAACTTTACTACGGTCAATCCGTCTTCCTCTTCTTCCACGTCGGAGCCTAGAACGGTAAGACATCTTTTCCTTTACGCCAGCGATAGCTGTACCTTGCTTGGGGATAAATCCCATCAAAACAAGATGTGACATAAATAAGGTGTATTTCCAGGACTGGACAGCAATACCTGAGTACCGCTTTCCGGGGTCGCTACTAGCTACGATGTCTTGAGTTTGTGTACCTGATGGCTCAATCAATAATTGAACACACCAAATACCTAAGACATTCCAAAATGGTTTGGCTTTACCACATTTAATCCAACGTCTTGCACGAGATGCGGTTGTTGGCATCAGGGGTTCACCTGATGGTGAAATCACTGGGACTCTTGGATTTTCTTTCTGCATGGGGACAACCCTCGCGCATATAGTTTAGGTCACTTCCCTGATTCGGTAATGCGTGTCTCGGCTTTACCCGACACCTAGACACCCCTAGGTTCTACAGAGATCCGGGCTAGTGAAGCACCCGAATGTGATCAACACTACCGAACTCATCAGGTATTGAAGCGTTGCCTTCTAAGGAGTGTTCTTAGAATCTAAGACCATAGCGGAGCTTGGTCTTAGAGCTTCAATTTGTTCTACCTTCATCTCTTCTCAGGCTACCTCTTACAGCACCATCCTGATCTCAGACTTGGGAAGGTGTTTGTCAATGCAGAATTGCAGGGAGTATAACTAACGCAGGCTTACACGGCAGCTTGATCAGAAGTGTCTACCCTACTGACCTAAATGTTTAATTCATCTTTGTGTACTCCAACGCTTACCAAAT
Organism: Coleofasciculaceae cyanobacterium; assembly: GCA_036703325.1. Taxonomy (GTDB): domain Bacteria; phylum Cyanobacteriota; class Cyanobacteriia; order Cyanobacteriales; family Coleofasciculaceae; genus DATNPI01. Next base: position 303 of record DATNPI010000123.1, on the reverse strand, counting down.
TACCTGCGTTCATTAGATGGTGGAAGTTTCCTGTACTTAATAAAACTCTGCCACTAGTACTGTTTATCTTGCTTTTTTTCGGACTTCGTTGGATTATTCAGCAGACTCAATGGAAACCTTGGCTAAGTGATATAAAAGGAAATTTATTGCTCTTTTGTCTCACTGCCACTTTACCAATAGTTATGTTTGTCATTGCAGATAAAGCACTAATTGCTTTCCTACCAACTGATTCTGGTACAGTAGCTGATTCCATTGTCATCCTAGGGCGAGGAAGTAATCTTCAGGAAGACAGAGTTAGGGTTG
>DATNPI010000104.1:0-15044 GCA_036703325.1 Coleofasciculaceae cyanobacterium | reverse complement strand
TAATCTCTACACCAATGAGAGCAGTGCTGATGACACGATGGAGCAAGTTACCAATGTCACACAACTGCGAGATGTTTCTCCTGGAGACTGGGCTTATGAAGCGTTGCGATCGCTTGTTGAACGATACGGCTGTATTGCTGGATATCCCGATCGTACCTTCCGAGGCAACCGGGCAACGACGCGCTTTGAATTTGCTGCTGGATTGAATGCTTGTTTAAACCAGGTTGAGCGTTTGATAGTCGCTAGTGGAGAAGGCTTCATCAGGCGACAGGACTTAGAAACCTTGCAACGGCTAGTTAAGGAGTTTCAGACAGAACTGACAACCTTGGGTACACGAGTCGATACCCTGGAAGGTCGGGTAGCTTTCTTGGAAGATCGTCAGTTTTCTGTAACGACCAAGCTAACCGGGTCAGCGGACTTTGCTCTAATTGACGCTTGGGGTGACAGGCGGGCTGTCCCTTCTGGACAAACTCCAACTGAAGACTTAGACGTTAACACCTTTTTCCCCGGTCGGGTGGGACTCAACTTTGACACCAGTTTCACTGGTAAAGACCGTTTGCGAAAAGCTCTACAGCATCAAGAGAGTGAAACCTTTTCTGCTGAAAAAGCAGCAAGAGCTTCCGGCCTATAAGTCTAGAGTATGAGGTGTGAGTCTAGAAATACCGACGGCTTTCACCTTTCTTGCCTTAAAATAGCCGACTTAGTCGATTTGCAGTTAATCTAATCTTCAGGTCAAGACAAAATTCAGAAGTGAGGATGCATGTTTCGTCTGTCTGACAAACACCCAGTCTTTAACCGTGCGGTTTTATGGCCAATTTTCTTGATTTCAGCTGCTATAGCTGTGCCTGTTGTGTTAGCTAAATCCTTGCCATCTCAACCGCAGTCGGTAACATCGTCCTCAAAGCCATCCCCTGTGTTGGAACCTTCTGGTGTTATGGCGTCTCCTCCCCAGCAGACCCAAAATCGGCTCTCAGCAGAGCGGGAGTGGCAGCATCGTCTTGTAAGCCAAGGTCTCTCATGGCCGCGAAGTTCTAAAACCGTCACGAATACTACCTCCTCCAAATCTCCAACCTCCAAGACTAATAGGCCACCATCTAAATCTGCTGTTGCCAAAAATCCTACATCGCAGCCACAAAAGGTCACAGCGCAGACTCAAGCTTCAGCAGCGTCTAAAACTAGCAACCAGCGTCAGGATAAATCTCAAGGTTCTACTACACAAAAGGCGCAAGTTCCACATCTCTCTCATGCTCTCCCGCTACTAGAGATGCGAGTAGCGATCGCTAATGGAGACAGTTCACTCGTAGTTGGTAGCTCAACACCGGCTGAGGTGCTTGATGCTAACGGTAAGGTTCTGGGAACACTGCCAGGGAGTGAGGGAACAAATGTCCTCCCCGATGGACAATACATTCGCCTAGGTAAGTGGCAGACACCAGCAGGAGTTTGGATCAAGCCGACGAAAGGAGGGTTTGTCTTTGTGGGCGAACGCTGGTATCGAGGTGACTTACTATTGGTTACCCAGGGTAGTAGCCTCCTAGCAGTTAACTACGTTGACCTTGAGGCTTACGTTGCCAGTGTCGTTGGTGCTGAGGTGTCCCCTAGTTGGCCGATGGACGCCTTGAAAGCTCAAGCAATTGCTGCTCGCTCTTATGCAGTGGTTCATTACATCCGACCTGCCAGTTCCCTATATGATTTGGGAAACACGGAGCGTTGGCAAGTCTATAGAGGAGTTAGTGCAGAGTGGAACACAACTCATCAGGCAGTTCAGGAAACCCACGGAGTTTTTCTGAGTTACAAAGGTGGGGTGGTTGAATCCATGTACGCTGCCTCTGATGACATCGTGACTAACGTCTTCGGGGGTAGAGGTATGAGCCAAAATGGAGCTTTGGGTTTGGCTAAACAGGGTTACAACTATAAACAAATCCTAAGCAACTACTATCCAGGCACGTCTTTAGCGTGGATTGACACCAAACAATCTGATGCAGACTAGATGAAGAACAGTATGCCAATCAGACTACAGGTGACGACGAATTTTTCTGGCACCATAAGCTCTGGAATTTTTCGTAGGCACAGTTGATAGTCACAGCGCGTTCATGTGCATCGGGGCTGGGATTGATATCCGGGTGATACTTCATAGCAAGCCGTCGATAAGCCTGCCTAACTTCAAGCTTTGTCGCATTCGGTTTAACCCCCAATACTTCCCACCACTCGCCAGAGAGGGATTCTATGGTTTCTACAAGGTCGTTCTTTTCATTTGCCAACCGAACCACCCGAACATAAAATCCTGCTCCTGAATTATCCAATCGGATAAATCCCCGACCCCACTCTCTCAGATAGTTGTGGAGATCATCTCGGTCTAGTGTTCGATTAGGAATGCCCCGTTGAAACAGCTGATCTAAAAAATTCTTGGTAACTTCAATGGCTTTGAGATGAGTAGGCAGACTTAAATTGGTTTCAAGTTCAACTTCATAAAATTCGCCAGGGATACCGCTAACTTTTGCCTTAGCTCGAAAGCCAACAAATTTGCTCCTGATCAGTGGGACAGCTTCTATCACGACACCTTGATAAGTCGCTGTGTAAGTCTGCCCCGTCTCCCAGAGTTGCCGTGCTTGTGAAGCGATCGCTCTTTCTTGTACTAGATTGTCCTGCTGTCTTTCTATAGGCTCGTGCCTCTGAAGCGCCAATCGCTCATCGTAGAGCCAGTGCTTCACCCAAGGCGCACGTTTTGGCCAGAAGCAAGCATCTGGGTTGTTTGTATCTCTTGGTTTCAGCCCTTTGGAGCTCAGTTGGCTTGCAGTATTAAGGAATGGTGGTACTTGGTTCCAGGATATGAAGCGAGGTACGCCAGGGCAAGGGCTGTTCTTCGGAAGCTTTGGCCACATACAGCGGCAAACTGTACAGCAATAGCCGTTTTCACTTTTGATAAGGTTGTGGTCAATCATTCGCAGTTTACTACCCAAGAGAAGCGCTTCCCAAGGAAGAACGCTTGCCGTGAATCTTTATGAGTTAAGTCTAGTCGATTTGTTAATTTTGTCTCGCTGCCGTATAAGACGTAAAAGCTTATTCACTAAGGGTTTCATCTACTTGATGATTAGCCCTCTTTTGTCATTTTAGGCAGAGAAAAAGAGCGAAGCATTGCGGTGTTTACATTTTTGGCATAGCAGATTTATCGCCGCAATCCGAGAACCCTACATTCATCAACACTTCCCGATAATTCTCTACCGAGAGTAACAAAAAGAGGGTTAGATGACTAGTAAGACATATACAATGCTCTCGTCCTGAGATTATAGAGACATACTTGGCTGATGCCAGCTGACATTAGCTGAATAGAGGAACTAGGATCGTGAGAGCTATCTCTAAATAGTCCTTTGTATTCCAACCCCGACTGCATTATGAGCCGCCCAGAATATCGCATTCCTGAAGATAAAACCCAGGAAGTTTTCACCCTTGCTGCTCAGTTGTATGCCCAGCACAACCAGAGCTATTCCGTGAAAGAGTTGATGGAAGCCGGGGCAGAGGCAAAAATTCCGCCAGAGTTTATTCAACAGGCGATCGAAGAGCTTCAGTTAACGTCAACTCAGCAATCTGTACCAACCGTTCAGACTAAGCGGTCTAAGTACCTACTTGGTCTCGCGGTTGGGCTGCCACTCCTTGCCGCAATCGGGGTAGCAGGTTGGCTCCTTGCTAGAAATGCCGCAACAAATGCACAAGTACAACAAGCACCGATACAGTCCGTACAGCCCATTCCGGGTCAACCCCCGCTGAGTGACGCTACCCAAGGGGCCGTTAACTTCAAGTGTGCAGGTTTAAATCTTGAGGGACAAAACCTAAGCGGTCAGAATCTCAGGGGTGTAGATTGTACTAGGGCGAAGTTGGCTAACGCAAATTTGAGTGGTGTCAACCTAGAAGGTGCCAACCTGAGCGGTGCTGATTTAAAGAACGCCAATCTCAATAATGCGAAGCTTAAGGGTGCGGATTTGGCGAGGGCAGATTTGGCGAAGGCAGATTTGAGTGATGCAAACCTAGAAGGTGCCAATATGAGCAATACAGATTTAAAGGGTGCCAATCTGAGGAATGCGAATATCAGAGGAACGGATTTGGCTGGCGCAAAGCTAGATGGTGCAAACCTAAATGGTGCCAAAAAGTAAGCTACAGGTCTCAATAGGTTAATAGGCAACTATGCCCGATAGCAAAACCCAACCGTAGGTAACTTCACCTCAATCACCCATTGCTGGCAAATCCAGTTGATGGTCGTAAGCTATCCGTTCAACCTTCGTTTGGAACGTGCCATCGGGATAGAGTTCTATTAAGCGAAATCCTGGTTCTCGTTTGTCCAAGGAAAATCTTTTGCTTTCAGGTATAAACTGAACGCAAGTTGAGGGACTACCTAGGTAGCGGACGCCACGACGCGATCGCTCAAATTCCTGATGAATATGACCAAATACAACCAAACGACCTGAGGATAGCGGTCAATCACTTCAGTAGTCGGTAGTCAGTTGTCCGTTGCAACTGACCACTGACTATTGTAAGACTACCCGAATGTAGACTGTGCAGATAAAATGCAAAGCAGCTTATTTATAGCCCACATTCCGCACCCACAACTGTCACAAGGATGGCTGGGGCTGATGGAAGTAGATAAGTGTTGTCAATCCTAAGTAATAATACTTAAGCGCTGCCTCTACTAGAATGATAATCAAATTCATCAGGAAGGTCGAGCGTCGCTTGACCTTCCCCTTGGTTGGAAAAGAGTACTTCTAACAGTAAACTCAAGCATCAAATCAAGTTAGGGAAAAATCCCTCAAGAGACGATGATGAGTGTTGTCAATTAACAATGATTAATGAGAATTACAGCGCACTCTCTCCTAACCCCTATTTGATTTAAGTATTATTGCTTAGCTAAACGGTAAGTTGCTCAGCTAATCCACCGATGAGAGCAGCCACAGCCATTCTTGTGACAGTTGTGGGTGCGGAATGTGGGTTATAGCATTTCCACGTTGCGTTGCCGTGCTACATATACTCTCCTCATCCCCCTTGCGATATGTAAGCGTATCACAGCGAAATGGCATTAGTATTTTTTATCGGCTAGCTTTGGTATAATGTTAAACTGAGCTTATGGCGGCATAGCCAAGTGGTAAGGCAGAGGTCTGCAAAACCTCCATCCCCCAGTTCGAATCTGGGTGCCGCCTTTATTGTTGTAGAGCGACAAATTATTTGACAGTGGCGACAAATTATTTGTCAAACATCCTTTTGCGACGAATTATCTGTCACACTCACTTTTTGGTGCAGGTTTACAGACCTCTGCCTCTTTCAACCCTCTCTCTCTACTTAGTACCTACGTTGAATCTCTGTAGTCTAACCTTCAAGTTTGAACACTTTCACCCCCATCTCAGGGAGGGCTGTTGCGACCTGGAGCAGCTACTTATTCATTAAAGTCTTTGGCCTGACGGGGTGACCACCCCGTCAGGGGTCATACCAGATCGAGAGTGAAGCGACTTGTGGTAAAAAAAGATCGGTCTCGTATTGTCAACAAGACCGAATTAATGCAAATGTTACCTCAAGTCTACCAAACCTGTTTTCAAAGTCAACTGAGTGCCAATCAGTGCCTCACCCTCGAAATATTAATTTGGCTGCTGCAAGTTCACAAACAAGTCCGAATTGAAAGATTGGCAGCTCTGTTCCCACAACCCATTAAATTTGAAAGTCGTCGCCGCCGCCTCCAACGATTTTTAATCCTACCTTTAATAAGTATTTCTGTACTTTGGTTTCCGATTATTAAATATATCTTGAGAACCTACTTCAACAAGAAATCCAGTCAAATGATACTGGCTATTGATAGAACGCAATGGCGAGACAAAAACCTGTTTATGGTCAGTGTGATTTGGTCTAAGCGAGCAATTCCTATCTACTGGAAGCTTTTAGATAAACGAGGAAGTAGTAACTTGAGAGAACAAAAAGCTCTGCTTTGTCCCGTACTAAGGTTGCTCAAAGGTTATAAAGTTGTTGTCTTGGGAGACAGAGAGTTTCGGAGCGTTAGACTAGCTGAGTGGTTAGACGCTCAAGGCGTATACTTCGCCTTACGGCAGAAAAAATCTACTTATATTCAACAACAAGGTCAAGATTATCAGCGCCTAGATTCTCTGGGATTAGCTCCTGGTATGAAGATGTTTTTTACTGGCGTGTTCCTCACCAAGCAAAAAGGATTTCACCCGTTTAATTTAGCGGCTTATTGGAAACGAAAATATCGAAGAGCTGTAGCGGATGAAGGGTGGTATATCCTGACTAACTTAGGGAGTTTATCCGCAGCCGTTAAGGCTTATCAAGCTCGAAGTGGAATTGAAGCCATGTTCAAAGATTGCAAGACCGGAGGTTATAATCTCGAAGGATGTCATGCCTGTGAATCCCGACTGTCGAGCTTGGTATTAATAATCGCGTTCGCTTACACTTGTACAGTGCTTTTGGGCAGAAAGATTAAGAACATCGGTCTCCAGAAATATATTAGCCGCATTACAGAATTAGGACGAACGGAGAGACGACACAGTAGTTTTTGGGTGGGCTTATATGGATATATTTGGGTGGCAGGCATGGAGTTTTTATCAGATTTAGTCAATAAGTTTTGGCAATTGGCACCCAATAAACTTCCCTATTTCCAACGGGGTCTGAGGGCTATGGAGCTTATACAGTCTACCTTCTGACTCAATCGAGGTTATATTCTCTTTAATCGAAGCTTATTGAGAAGGAGAGGGGATTTTTTAGCGATCGCAAATCATTCCACTTCCCATCTGGCATGGCAACTGACGGGGTGGTCACCCCGTCAGGTCTTTGGCTTCTTTCAACCCACCCATCTCTGGAAGGGCTGTTGCGACTCACGGAGCTAAGGTTTGTAACGGTTACGAATAATCATCTTTCAACCCACCTGTAGAGCGACAAATTATTTGACCACTTCGACAAATTATTTGTCGCTCTACAACTGCGATACAGTCCAAACGCGACTCGCGAGGATTTTCTTCATCGCCCGATCGGCGCGATCGCTATAAGGCACCAACGCATCCCCCAACGCCGCCTGCCGAATAAACCCAATAATCGAAGCGGCAATATCCTCATTCGTCATCTCCCACCACGCCACTTGCAGGTTAGTTTCCGAGAACCCTGCCGCATCCAATAACAGACGCAGTTCCTTGAGTTGCGCCCTCGTCAAGTCACGCGGTCGCTGAGTTACACCAGCAGCGCCGGAATTTTGTTCAAATTCTCCCGCAAAAAGGCACTAAAGCTGTCCAAATAGTCCTGCGAACGTTCGGCATCCCCATAGCCTCGTTCTACGCTTCTCAACACATCCTCTCCCCGTCACTAAATGTTTAAACTGGACAAATATCTGTTTAATGGACAGTTGGCGAATTCGTAAGGAGTGTTATCCCTCACCAGCAGGGCGAAGCATTTGCGTTCACTCTTTGTAACCACAAACCTAAACCGTCGAGCAAATGCGAGAACCCCTACCCACCAATTTTACGGCTGGAGGGTCAGACCCTTCGCTAATTGACCAACAGTATCCTGGAAGTCGCCACGGCTTAAGTTAACACCAATGGTCAATAGGGTATGCCTACGACGCCACCGGCACCGTCAATCACTTCACCAATGGTATAGGCAGCTATGTCCTGGGATTTAAACCAGTTGATAGCCTGCTCTGCCTGCTCTGGCGGCACGAGCAGCACGAAACCAATGCCCATGTTGAAGGTATTAAACATGGTCTGAATACTGAGCTGACCCGCCTCAGCTAGCCACTGAAAAATCGGTGGAATTACCCAACTGTTGGTATCAATTTGAACCGATTGACCGACACCAAGGCACCGAGGTAGATTTTCGGGTAGACCACCCCCGGTAATGTGAGCCATGCCATGAATATCAAGACCGGCGCGACGAGCATCAAGAACAGGCTTGACGTAAATCTGAGTAGGTGTCAATAAGACTTCGCCTAAGCTTTGACCAGCCAGTAGTTCTGGGCAGGTATCCCAGCTGAGAGGAGGAGCAGAGGAGAGGGGGAGAGGGGGTAAAATTCTCTCGCTCTCCCCCTCTCCCTCCCCAAACAGCCGTGTCCTGACAGGAGATTCACTAACAATTTTTCGCACCAAGCTAAAGCCATTGCTGTGGATGCCCTGACTCGCCAAACCAATCGCCACATCTCCCAGGCGTACTTGAGAACCGTCCAGCATCTGGCTTTTTTCTACAATTCCCACACAAAACCCTGCCAGGTCATACTCTCCTGGCTGATAGAAACCCGGCATTTCTGCCGTCTCCCCTCCCAATAAAGCACATCCAGAGAGCCGACAACCTTGGGCAATGCCGGCAACCACCTGAGTCAGTTGCTCGGAATTGAGCTTGCCTGTGGCTAAATAATCCAAGAAAAATAGCGGCTCGGCACCAGAAGTCAAAACATCGTTGACGCACATCGCTACCAAGTCAATCCCAACTGTGTTGTGGCAGTTGATGTCTTGAGCCAGTTTTAACTTCGTACCAACGCCATCGGTTCCTGATACCAGAATCGGTTCCCGATACCCAGCTGGCAACTGGAAGCAACCACTAAAGCCACCCAGCCCACCCAGGACTTCAGACCGATGAGTGCTTTGTACCAGATTACGGATTTGCTCTACAAAAGCTCGACCTGCCTCGACATCGACACCGGCTTCTCGATAATCCATCAAACAAAAACAAGGGTTTGGTGCTAGAGGTGCAGGATGTATTTTACAGGTTGTTTCGTGTGAAAGTATCGTTACCGCCCGGAAAATTTGTAAAAAACCGCTCACAACCTTCTATCTGTAATCTTTGAGCGATGTTGGTCTTATTCACAAAGGTGAGACACTTTATGTAAAGTTTTAATAAGTTTCTGTAAAATAATCTTAACCAGAGAAAAGACCAAAACCGTTGCGATAGCGTTATTTTGAGCAAAATTCAAATGTAAATTTTTGATGAAAATTACGGGTTACTCCCGAAGATCCCTGATCCCCAAAGCCAAAGCTTCGTGATAGTCTGTTGCAGTTCAATGAAATAGAGCGAACACGGAACGAGTACGAGTTAATTGGTGAATTGGCATTTAACAGCAGTACGACCAGCAAGACAAAACCTCGAATTCCAAATGCTTTTGACAACGGACGTATGAATCAACGAATTTGGAGTGGCCTGGCGGTTACTCTCATGACTACAGCTCTCGGTACGGCAACCTCCGGTTATGCCCAACAAACACAGGCAGTTGACCAAGGTTCTGAGGGAAGCCGTTCTACTGCCCAGGTGCAGCAAAGACCCATAACAGCTACTGTTGCCTCAGATCCCTCACCAGTGCGACCGACAGACGTGATGAAGGTGGGAGAACTTCAGTCTCAGTCAGCAACGCCGGTTCCAGGAGAAGTAATTGCAAAGATTCATGCTTATGAATCAGCAGGCCGTCAGGCCGTTACACTCTATGTCCGCAGCATTCCTGTCCTAACGTTCTTGGGTTTGGCTCCAATTGCTGCCGACGGTATCAAAATGGGGGAAGCTCCTTCAGGAGGCAGTGGCATCCCTCAGAACTCTTATCAAAAGAGCGCTTCTCGCAATCAGGTTTCAGAAGACACGACCACTATAGGTCAGCCCAGTGCGGTGTCGGATACTCTTAATAGGTACAATGACCCAGTTTGGAGGGCTACAGCTGTTGCGGCTAGGCTCAATCAACTGAATCGGGACAATGTGGATGCTAAGGCGATCGCTGCCAGTTGGAACGCTGAGTGTAACTGCTACAGCATCAAAGTGAATAATCAGGAATTAGTTCGAATCAACGATTCGACCATCCTGCCAGATACAACCAAAAACCCCGCTGAAGATGCGCTGCAAGCAACCAATCGACTCCGGCGTCTGATGGGCAATGCGCCACCCCTGCGGGAAATTGCGGGTAAACCATCGCCGCGCCGACCTGCAACCGCACAGGTTTCTCTCGGACCCATTCGACTGCGGTTGAGCGGCATGGCTTCCTGGTATGGACCTGGCTTCCACGGTAATCGCAGCGCCAGTGGCGAAATATACAATCAAAATGCCATGACTGCTGCCCACAAGAGCTTACCATTCGGAACAGCTGTGCAGGTTACCAACTTAGACAATGGTCGCTCTGTCGTTGTGCGGATTAATGATCGCGGACCTTATATAGGCGGTCGGGTCATTGACCTTTCAGCCGCTGCTGCTAGAGTACTGGGATTGATGCAAACTGGCATTGCGCCCGTGCAGCTAGAGGTTTTAAACGATCCACAGAGGGTGGCGGCTGATAGTTATTGATTAGTTAGTCATTAGTCAGCAGTTATTAGTTATTTTAGGTACATACCTTCCTCAAGGTAGACGAAATAACGAGTGACAGAAGACTCCCTCAAACTACACCCCTAGTGGGTGCAGTCTAGCTAAGGACTAATGTCTCCGCGAAGCGGTTTGATTAGCCAATCCAGGCGAGAAAGTTTGGGTTTTGGACTGACTCGTTAGAGAAAGAGCCAACTAGCTCTAAGCAATTGAATTGCTAACATCAATCTAGAATTCAAACTTCAAAATAGAAATGCACCTGTTTACCACGACAGATGGATTGCGCTGCTACCTAGAACGTGACCGCAGCGGCAAGGAAGTTGGTCTTGTACCAACGATGGGGGCTTTGCACGCGGGTCACTTAAGTTTAATTGAGCGGGCAAGACGAGAAAATGCCATTGTCATTGTCAGCATTTTTGTGAATCCGCTACAGTTCGGACCCCAAGAAGATTTTCAACACTACCCGCGCCAGTTGGAGGAGGATCGACAACTGTGTGAACAGTTGGGAGTTGATGCAATTTTTGCTCCGACAGCGGTGGAATTGTATGGGAATCATCAGCCCATGTCAGATGCCAGTGCCGAGTTGACTCAAGTTGTACCACCGGCAAGGATGACATCTGTCTTGTGCGGTCGCTCTCGTTCGGGTCACTTTCAGGGCGTCGCTACCGTCGTGACGAAGCTGTTGAACCTGGTACAACCGGAACGAGCCTATTTTGGCCAGAAGGATGCACAGCAACTGGCAATCATCCGGCGTCTGGTGGCAGATTTAAATTTGCCAGTGACGATTGTGGCTTGTCCAATTGTGCGGGAGGAGTCGGGACTGGCTTATAGTTCTCGAAATCAGTATTTGACTCAATCGCAAAAAGCACAAGCCTCGGTATTATTTAAGGCTTTGTGCGCTGCCGAGAAGATCTTTAAAGCTGGTGAGGGCGATGCTCCCTTTATGAAGCCGCTTCGCGATCGCACCCGTCTAATTGAGGTAGTTAAGTCAGAATTGACCCTCGCCAACGACATCCAGGTAGAGTACGTCGAACTGGTACATCCCACAACACTGACGCCTTTGGATGAGATTGAAGACTCCGGCTTATTAGCGATCGCGGCCCACTTCGGTTCGACTCGTTTAATTGACAACGTGCTGTTGCACAACCGTAAGCCAATTGTGGCAATTGATGGGCCTGCTGGGGTTGGTAAATCCACGGTCACTCGCCGGGTAGCTCAGAGTTTAGGATTGCTGCATCTGGATACTGGCGCGATGTACCGGGCTGTAACCTGGCGGGCTTTAGAAGCGGGAATTGACCTTGAGGATGAACCTGCGATCGCTGAGTTAGTCAGCCAGTCTCAAATTTATCTGACCACCGACGAACACGGAGGGGCAGCCGATCGGGTTTGGATTGATGGGAAGGAAGTCACCCAAGCGATTCGCTCGGCTGAAGTCACTGCCCATGTATCAGCGATTGCCGCTGTGCCAGCGGTTCGTCGGCAGTTAGTTAGACAACAGCAGCGCTGGGGTTGTAAAGGCGGTGTCGTTGCGGAAGGTCGTGACATTGGTACGCACGTCTTTCCAGATGCCGAACTTAAAATCTTTTTAACCGCTTCTGTTCAGGAAAGGGCACGCCGCCGCCACCAAGACCTCAAAGCTCAGAGCCTCCCAGGTGTGAGCTTAGAACAACTAGAGCGAGACATTCAACAACGCGACCTCCGAGACAGCACCCGTGCCATAGCACCCCTGCGCAAAGCCGATGACGCTATTGAAATAAAAACAGATGGTCTGAGTATCGCTGAAGTCACCGAACGAATTGTCAATCTATACTATCAGCAGATATCCGGAACTGTTTAGGTATTAGTTTTGACACTCTCCACGACGAAAGTCGGGGAATTGTCGCGTATAAGCTCATTAGGTTCTAGTCGGCGCGATTTACATCCTGCTGTCCCCCATCCTAGGAGCTTCCATTGTCCGATTGTTCGAAGTTTGGCAAAAATTCAGAGGTTGTAAAAATCAGCGGGAGTTCGTGTCCCGCAACACCAAACCCTCAGCCGTTAGTGCGTCAAAATTGATTAGAGCGTAAAAAAAATTGCTGCTCACCCAACTCTGACGTTGGTTAAAAACTGCCTTTGTATCCCGGACACTCTTCCGTTTTGGCAGTAACTTGCATTAGGATCATCTGCTTTAGGAAAGATTTTGGTGCTACGTTCAATAAGAGCGAACCAAGCGCCACGATCTAAGCGATCTCAGAAGGCTGCCTTTGGCTATTGAGGGGCAGTGGTCAGAATCAGGGTTGTAAAGTTGGTATTCCTCCAATTGGAGGAATCCGTAACCACTGTTAACTGAATGGCTGACGGCAAATGAACCAAGACTTGCCACCTTGGTGTAAGGAGTGAAGGAGACATAACGTGGCAGACCGTCATCTGTTTGTTCTGCAGCGCAGCCTATCGATTGGTTTCGTTGCTGCTGGCATTGGTTTGATGATTGGCTTGAACATACCAGTCAATCCATTTATTAATCAGACTGCTGATATACCGAAAACGTTGCCGATACGACAGCCTAATCGAGAGGCAAGCACCTCTCAGGTCAAAGTTTTAATTGCCCAGCAAAATCAGACCCATAAAAAACTTATTGCTAAGTTAATACAAGAAGAAAAAGTAAGACGCCTTAACTCTCCTTTGCCTGTCCAGTTTCAAGGAAAAACGATTCGCGAGGTTCACCTCAACAGCCAGGACAAAGCGATCGCCCGAGAGGCATCAACAAAGCCGATCGCCCCAGGGGCATCAGCAAAGCTGATCGCACTGACCTTTGACGACGGACCCTGGCCGACTACAACATCGCAGGTACTAGATGTCCTCAAGAATAACAACGTCAAAGCCACCTTTTTCGTCGTGGGAAAACAGGTACAACAGTATCCACAGTTGCTTAAGCAGGTTGTTGCTGGTGGTCACGCGCTGGGCAACCATTCATGGAGTCATCAGTATCGCTTTTTCGATGAATCGGCTGCTGCTCGTGAACTTGATGAGACAGCTACACTTGTTTACAAAATAAGCGGTATCAAGACATTTCTCTTTAGACCACCTGGTGGTATGTTGAATAATGGTTTAGCTGCCTACGCTCAAAATAAAAAACACGCTGTCATTATGTGGTCAGCCGACTCAAAAGACTGGCGGCATCGGCGCAATTCAACGCAGGCGTTGATTGACAGTGTACTAGAGGAAGCTAAACCGGGGGGGATTGTCTTGTTGCACGACGGCGGTGGCGATCGCTCAAACACGGTGCAAGCTCTACCGCAATTGATTGCCCAACTGAAAAAGCGTGGCTATAAGTTTGTAACCGTGCCGGAATTGCTAGAAATTTCAGACAAGGAATCTAAGGCGAATCGGAGTACACAGCTCACCTCTTTGCCCCAAAAATCCTAACTAAGGGTAGACAGTCTTCTGACTAAAGAAACAGAGGGACTGGGAGATGGGGAGCATATAGAGGTGAATTAACGCGCATTTAACAAGCACATTCCTTGTGACACAATAAAAGCGGTTAATTCTGCCCCTGTGTTCCCCTGTCCAATTCAAGACAGGTTGAAGAATGAAGGCTAACTATCAGTCAAATCCTTCACCCTTCACACTTCTAGTGAGCTACTCTTATTGCACTGGGAGCAACACCCTTTCTTCCACAGCCTTAGGATTAGCTTCTGGAGTATCAGCCTCCGAAGGCGGTACGACTTGCCAGAATTGCGGCAGATATTCAGACCAATTAGCCAGAATCATCTTCGCTTTAGGGCTGCCAGTATGATCAGCATGGACTTGAATTAGGTCTTTGAGCTGCTGCTCACCCGCAGGTGTCGTTACCCGCTGAATCTTGACAATTTCCCGGTTGACTTTCGCCGGGAAACTACCGTCTTCATCCAGGAAGTAAGCTAGCCCACCTGTCATGCCAGCACCGACGTTGCGGCCTACATTGCCTAAGACAACGATGACGCCGCCAGTCATGTACTCACAACAGTGGTCACCTGCTCCCTCAATCACGGCTTGACCTTTGGAGTTGCGGACGCCAAACCGCTCACCCGCTCCTCCGTTGGCAAACAAAGTGCCACCCGTAGCCCCGTAGAGGCAGGTGTTGCCAACAATAACGTTTTTGGCTGGATCGTAGGTGGCCTCTGCTGGTGGCTTGATGATGATTTCGCCGCCATGCATTCCCTTACCAACATAGTCGTTGGCTTCACCCTCTAAGACGAGTGTCATGCCAGGAAGGTTGAATGCTCCAAAACTTTGACCGGCAGCACCGCTGAAGTTTAGGGTAATTTGTCCCTCAAACCCAGTGTTTCCATACTGCTTGGCAATCGCGCCAGCAAGACGTGTTCCTACAGTTCTGTCTGTATTCAAGATGCCAATGTCCTTGGTTACAGAGCCTTGGCTACGAATAGCCTCCTGAATGTTGATATCGTTGAGTAGTTGATTGTCTAGTACCGGGCCATTGCTGTGAACCTCTTCATGCTTCAGCCAGCTGCGATCGCTTCGAGTATCGGGCAACTGAATCAGGCAATTCAGATTCAGGGCAGCCGTTTTAGTTAGCTTGGCGTTTTCCCGTACTTTCAACAGGTCAGCCCGACCAATAATCTCTTCCAGTGACCGATAGCCAAGCCGTGCCAAGAGCGATCGCACTTCTTGAGCTACAAAGAAGAAGAAGTTGACCACATGCTCTGGTATCCCTGTAAAGCGCTTGCGTAGCTGTTCCTGCTGAGTGGCTACACCGACAGGGC
>DATNPI010000068.1:0-2653 GCA_036703325.1 Coleofasciculaceae cyanobacterium | reverse complement strand
AGCAGTTTCATCATTAGTAGTGCGTTCTTTTGGTTAGAGAAATGCCATATCGATGGCTTGCGGGTGGATGCGGTGGCTTCAATGCTTTACCTGGACTACTCCCGTAAGGCTGGGGAATGGATACCCAATCGACATGGTGGCAACGAGAATCTGGAAGCGATCGCTTTCTTACGTCGTTTCAATGAAGCCGTTTACCAACGCTTCCCCGATACAGTGACGATTGCCGAGGAGTCCACATCCTGGCCGATGGTATCTCGCCCAACCTTCTTAGGCGGCTTAGGCTTCGGTATGAAGTGGGACATGGGTTGGATGCATGACACGCTCAACTACATGAGCCATGACCCAATCCACCGGAAATATCATCACAATTCCTTGACTTTCCGGATGCTTTATGCATTCAATGAAAACTTCGTCTTGCCGTTGTCCCATGATGAAGTGGTGCATGGCAAGGGTTCATTGATTGACAAAATGCCGGGAGACTACTGGCAGAAGTTTGCCAATTTGCGATCGCTTTTTGGCTACATGTACGCTCAGTCTGCCAAGAAGCTGCTATTTATGGGCGGCGAGTTTGGGCAGTGGCAGGAGTGGAAACACGACAGCAGCTTAGACTGGCATCTGTTGGAGAATCCCATGCATCAGGGTTTACAAAAATGGGTAGCCGACCTAAATCACACTTATCGACAAGAAAGCGCACTTCACGAACTCGACTTCGACCCTTCTGGGTTTGAGTGGATTGACTGCAACGATTCACAAAACAGCACCATCAGCTTAATTCGTAAAGGCAGCGTTCAGGTGTCGGGGGTCAAAGGTGAGATATCGCCAACTCGTTTGGAACCTGAAGCCTGGAACCCGAATCCTACAGGGACAGTGCTGATAATCTGCAACTTTACGCCCCTACCTCGCTTCAACTACCGAGTTGGTGTTCCGGCTGGTGGTTTCTGGCAGGAATTGCTCAACAGCGATGCTCACGAATACGGTGGTAGCGGTCTAGGTAACTTCGGTGGGGTAGATGCAGAGGAAGCTTCCTATCACGGGCGACCCTATTCGTTGAATATTACTCTACCGCCTCTGGCAGTTGTCTTCTTCAAGCTCTGCTGAACATTGGTTGTTAGTTAAGAAAATCCCCCGTATGAGAAAGCGGGGGATTTTACCTATTTTTGTCAGTTGTCAGTTCTATTTTTAAGTTCAATAGACCTCTTGCATAAATCCTTGAATCCCCTCCCCAACCCTCCCCTAAAAGGAGAGGGAGTAAGATTTCTTCACCCCGTTTCGGGGGGATTGAGGGGGGTTAATTCGACTTTTGCAAGAGGTCTAATTACTAGTGCAGTGCGGCAGAAATAACCCACCCGTTAAAAAAGGTTTAAACGCTTACTGTAAAAGCTTTCTTCCCTTCTGCATAAAAGCCTCCTTACTGGTCACTGAGCGTGTCGAAGTGCTGCCTTCTTGCACTAGCAACTTATCTCAAACTTCATTCCTGACCTCTTGGAGCCTATATTCAAGCTCACTACGTTTGCGCTGAACCTTACCCTGTTCAGCTTTGACTTCTTCTTGCGCGTGATGAATCTTACTATGCTCGACTTGGAGCATTTCTTGTTTAGCTTCTAGCTCCTCCTGTTTAGCTTCAACTTCATCAACTTCAGCGTTGAGTTTAGCTGCAAGTTTAGTAACAGGGACAGGGATTGACAGGTCATTGCTCGGGTTCATAATTCGATTCCTTTTGGAACGATGTTAAATAAGTTATGTTCAACTCAGAACTTGCACCTTATCACCTACAGACTAAAAGTCTGGGGCTACACAAACAAAGCCTGCCTCCGCAGGCTTCAAAACCCTAGCTTTTCCATTAGTCCGCGCAGGCGGACTTGGTTTGTATAGCCGCGATTTCTAATCGCCAGGGCTTGGTGCAAGATCTGAGTTCAATTTAGATGAATAGCCAATGAATTTCTGTAAAAACGATAGCATTCAAGCTTAATATTTAAAAAAGTTATTCTCAATTTAACCAGCTTTAGAAAACTTATGAACTCTATTGAAACCCACTCCTCCAAAAATTGGGAAATTTCAATTTCCCAAAAAGAACCTGATAGTTTCGGCTATCACTGCTACGGGTCAAACAGTCAAGAAGGGCAAAATGAGGGCTACGACAAGACGCAAGATGCACTAGAAGCCGCACAAAATTATATAGACGAGCAAACTGGAGTGAATACCACTGTTCCTCCAACTAGAGAAGTTGGCAGTCCAATCGAAGATGATGTCAGTCGCGAAGATCTAAACGATTTGTGAAATGGTCGAACGATTACTTGACTGATGCTCTAGAACACCGATTAGTTATCGGTGTTTAGCTTTTCAATTACCCAATCTCGAACACAGGCGTGAACCTCTTGGCTCACTTCATCAAGACCATGCAGAGCCACTGAAAATTTGTTTTCAGTGGGGGCTTGATACCCTTACTTCTTTCAGTCGTGAGCTCCTTTCTCAGGAACCATTCCTCCTGCCTCCTGCCTCCTGCCCTCTGCCTTTTTTGGTCACTCAAGAGTTTTAAGCAAGCGATCAAACTCATCTTTAACGATGCGATAACATTCACAGGAAGCACTTTCCAGACCAATGCGATCGCGAATCATTATTTTGCCCCGACTGTAGCAGATTAACCCTGCCTTCT
>DATNPI010000041.1:0-3679 GCA_036703325.1 Coleofasciculaceae cyanobacterium | reverse complement strand
TTTGAATTACAGGTTCCCCTCAGAATTGGGGGGTTAGGGCGTGTTTTCAAACTTTATTGGCTTCGTTGCTGTCGATGTAGATCCCCCTAAATCCCCCTTAAAAAGGGGGACTTTGACTGAATTCTCCCCCCTTAAAAAGGGGGGCAGGGGGGGATCTTCGGGTTTGAAAACACGCCCTAGGGGGGCGAAAATCGACTTTTGCTAGAGGTCTATTGTAGCCACCAGAACTATATCGTCGGCACTTTCATTTTGAAAGCCATGCAGGCAAGAGTGTACAGCCGACAGAGGGACTGATGACATCAGCGCTACATTTAGGCTTAACAACCACAAAAGATGATGCAGGCAACCGTTGACGAACTCTCGAAGATTCTGGTTTTTGCAGCTTTAGAGCCACCAGAAATTGAACAATTACAACCTTATACCAGTGTGCAGAACTACCAGCAGGGGGAAATTGTCATGCACGAAGGCGATCGCCTACCAACAAAACTGTACACTCTGCTCAGTGGTTCCTTGCGTGTCACTAAAACAGCAGCAACAGGAAAGGAAACGATTCTCCGCACATTATTAGCAGGAGAAATCTTTGCAGCACCAGCACTCTTCGGAAATGGAATCGCCCCAGCAACCGTCACCGCTGAGAGTAATTCCCAAATTCTTACCATCGAACGAGATGCCTTACTAGAGGCAATTCGTCAAACCCCTGAGATTGCCTTGCGAATTCTGGGCGTATTCAATCAGCGAATTCAGTTACTGCATGATACTGTTCATGGACTGGTTTCCGAGCGAGCGATCGTGCGCGTGGCTCAGTTCATTCAGTATTGTGCATCTCACTATGGAACCGAACCAACACCAACTGGTAAGTGTTTGAAAGTTAAACTTTCCTACTACCAGATTGCTCGCAGTATTGGGATTACCTACGAAGAATGTGTGCGGTTGTTCAAGAGTATCAACTCAGTTTTGGCATACAGCCGTGGTGGCAAGATTACGGTGCTTGATGAAGATGCCTTGGAAGCGATCGCTTCTGGCACCGAACATTCCCTTTGAACAAAACTTACACTCTTGCTCCCCCAAAACCCCTCTCGCTCTATAACATCAGCTCAAAAATAACAAACACTCAGAAAGCGCCCAGCCCAGCAATGCCAGAATCATAAAACAGAAAGTGATGTACTCGCTGTAGACCATATTGACACTCACTTAACCCTTAGTGCAGTTAGTAGTTTACGAATATTAGGCAATTTCAAATCTAAAGATAGAAAACCTTTTCTCTTTGAACTTCTGTCTAAAGTTAAGGCATTGACGAGCGGCAGCTCATAACAAAGCAAGAATCGGGTTAGACAAATAATATTCCTTAGGATAGAGGATTATCTGTTGCTGTTCAGCAGCAACTCCTGATAGATAAATAGGTAACATTTCTTTGTTTCAAGAGCAAAACGAAACTGAACGTTCTAACTCAAGGCAGAGGAGGTCGAGTAACTTCTTGAATAAAAGAGTATATAGAAATGAACATCAACTTAAATCAAAAAACCATGAAAACTGAACAAGCAACGAATTCCAGCCACAGCGAGTCGAACCCTGTTAAAAAACCAGCTTTTCAATATGTAATTAGCACTTCAATAGGAGTTTTACTCATTATCCTTTTAGCTGCAAGTGCTTACTACGGAATTTTCAGCTCTTAATTTGTCTTCATAAAAGAGGGTGTCCAAGAGCCGGACACCCTAAAACTATCGAGTTTGGCTTTATAAACCACTCGTCGGCTAATCATTATAAATATGTTGTGTATCTACCAATACAGGGCTAACTTAATGGAGGCTGTTTGAGAAGTCTTCGGCAAACCCGAAAAGTGTAGGGCGAATCTCAGAGGTTACTTCCTGAATGCTGATACTCCTTACGTCGCTACCGCAACGCTTTCGCCCCTGCGGCATGACAACAGCACTTTTCCAACACGCTCTAAGCACCAGGTAACACGCCGTACACCACAATTATCTTGTAGATGGTAACGCCCTCACTAGTGCAGGTTGCAGTATATATCCCTGCCTGCCAAACCAAATCCTTCACAGGACAAGCAGTATAATTGGTGATGGAGGTTAGCGGACTCGAACCGCTGACATCCTGCTTGCAAAGCAGGCGCTCTACCAACTGAGCTAAACCCCCAGGATTTAAGTTGTAACTTAACCCACCTTTATTATTGTAGCTTCTATAGTTCGATTACGTAAGGGGGTAAACGAAGAAATATCTAGACCAACGTCATCCCCACGCTTCCTCTGCTACGTTAGGTAGTGAACGAGAGTAAACCATTTTTACTCCTTCCAGTTGAGCGGGGAAATGACCCAAGTTGTTGTAACGTTCTATAAATTCGTCAGGTTGCCGGACTTTGCCGAGAAGCGAGACTCGTTGTTGTCACACTGCAACGCACAGGGCATCAAAGGGACAATCCTGCTGGCAGCAGAAGGCATTAACGGGACGATTGCAGGTTCCCATCAGGCAATTGACTCAGTCCTATCCTTTTTACGTTCCGATCCCCGCCTGGTTGACCTAGAGCATAAAGAGTCTTCTGCCGATTCTCCCCCGTTTGACCGGATGAAGGTGCGGTTGAAGAAAGAAATTGTCACCTTGGGATTGCCCCAAATCGATCCGAGCGATCACGTTGGTACGTATGTCAGTCCTAAGGACTGGAATGAGCTTATTTCCGATCCAGAGGTAACGATTATTGACACCCGCAATGATTATGAGGTGACTATTGGCACCTTTAGGGGAGCGCAAAATCCAAAAACTGCCTCATTCCGCCAATTTCCAGACTATGTTCGCAACCACCTCGATCCCACCAAACATAGAAAGGTTGCCTTATTCTGCACTGGCGGCATTCGCTGTGAAAAAGCGACATCATTCATGATGGCTCAAGGCTTCCAAGAGGTCTATCACCTCAAAGGCGGCATTCTCAAGTATTTAGAGGAAGTTCCACGAGAAGAAAGTCTGTGGCAAGGGGAATGTTTTGTCTTCGATCAACGTGTCGCTGTACGTGAGGGTTTAGCGGCAGGAACTTATGAAATGTGCCCCAGTTGTGGGCATCCCGTCTCCGAAGCCGATAAGAGTTCACCTCATTATCAGGAGGACGTTTCCTGTCCCTTCTGTTTTGACCGTCTCGCTGAGGAGAAGCGATCGCGACAGGAAGTGAGGTAGTGACCGATTAGGTTTCGTAGGTAAGGGGACAAGTATCTGCACAAGGGTTAGTCTGCCAAATCTAGACTCAATCCGGTCAAGCTGAAGGCTGAACTCTGAAATTAACCCCATCTCATATGTTGCAGCCTTCTCAGTAAGCGACCAAACCCGCCCGGAGTTTAAACTCCAGGCTAATAGCTCAAGTCCACTTAAGTGGACTGGAATCTTTGTACAGTCAGCATTTAGTCCTCTTTAGAGGACTTTCGTTATTAGCTTGCGAATTAATTCGCAAGCGGGTGAGCGGGTAGATGCGAGATGTCAGCCATGATAAATCTAGGGTCTTGAGACGATTCCTTGAATAACTTTTATCCGATGCTGCTTGCGGTTCTTGGAACGGAGAGGGGGAGATTCGAACTCCCGGAACCTTTCGGTTCATCCGATTTCAAGTCGGACGCAATCGACCACTCTGCCACCTCTCCAGGCTTATCTATATTATCAATACTTGTGGCACTTGTTGCCACTGTGT
>DATNPI010000021.1:0-18086 GCA_036703325.1 Coleofasciculaceae cyanobacterium | reverse complement strand
GGCAGGGCTGTTTCATTCTCTCAAAGCGCTCATCCGCCACCCTTTGAAACCCCTGTCTTATAGAATCAAGTCCTCGCTCACAAGACTGAAAATCAATATTTGAGTCGTCTTTAGACGACTTGGGCTATTAGCCCGGAGTTTAAACTCCGGGCGGGTTTCAGGAGAATGAAACAGCCCTGCCTTGCGTTGGGGGGTTAGGGGGCTTTTCGGCAGATAGTGTTAACTCTGTCATACCTCCGCTAACAGCTGTTTAGCGATGCCGATGTTCCTCTAAGATCTTCTGTGCCCCTGGCTTATAGATCAGATAGAACAACGCCTCAAGGTAGCGCATAATATCCTCGCGGTTTTCTTGAGAGGTATAGTTCCAGAAGCCATAAATCCGCGCCAGCGACAGCAGCCGTGTCGTGTGGATTTTCCAGGTGTAGGTGCTGTAGACCCGTTCTATACCGTGATGGGCGATTTTCTCCCAATACTGGGGATCTTGGTCACACTTAGAGACAAAATCCAGAATCTTCTGGGCCATGCTTTCTAAGTTAGTGGGGTTGATTAAAAAACCATTCACCTTGTCCTGAATAATCTCCAAAGGCCCACCAAACTGCGTCCCAATGGTTGGCACACCCGAAATCATCGCCTCCAGAATCGTGAGACCGAAGGCTTCAAACAGCGCCGGCTGCACGAAAACGCCTTTGCGGTCAGCAATCACTCGGTAAATCTCACCAGAATCACTCTTGGCCAGACGTACACCCAGCCAGCGGATTTTACCGTGTAGATTGTACTCTTCGATAATCCGGTAGAGCTTGACAATTTCGTCCTTTTCTTCATTGTCGGTTGATTCCTCAACCCGCAACTTCCCGGCAACCAATATCAGGTTACAGTGTTCCTGCAACTCCTTGCTCTTGCCAAAGCATTCCACTAAACCCGTCAGGTTCTTAATCCGGTCGAGACGCGCCATTGAGAAAATCGGGCGCTTGCTAGGGTCATCGAGTGTGCCGAAAACCTGGGAGGGGTCTTCTAGAGTGAATAGCAGTTCTTCAAGCCGTGCAGCCGCATCTGGAATCCGGTCTTCTGTCCGGGTGTAAGGGAAGTAAACACTCTCATTCACCCCAGGCGGCACGACGTTGAACTTGGGAGAGAATAGCTCAATCCCATCCACAACGTGATACAAATCTGGCATGGTGAAACACTTGTAGGACTCGTACTGACCAACACTATCCGGCGTTCCCACAATCTCTTGATAGGTACTGCTGATCACGAAATTCGCCGCATTCATCGCAATCAAGTCAGCCGTGAAGTGCAGCGAGAAGTGGTACTTGTCCTCCAAGTCTTGCCAGTAGAGGTTACTGAACAGGTATTTGGACTTTTCTAAGGCGTGGGCGACGTTACACTGGGTCACTTTCATGCGCCGCGCCAGCAGGAACGCCACCAAATTGCCATCGGAATAATTACCGACAATTAAGTCAGGTTGACCTTGGAATTCTGCCAGCAGTTCTTTTTCGGCATCGAGCGCGTAAGTTTCCAGATAGGGCCAAATCTCAAACCGAGAGATCCAGTTCTGGGTCATGTTTGGATTGAATTCCCGGAACGGCACCCGCAAAATCCAGGCATTATCAGTGCCGTGAACTTTTTCCAGACGTTCGTTACAACGTGTGCCATCGGCATTAGCAATCAAGCGGCTGAGGATAATTACCTTAGGCTTAACTCCCAATCCCTCTAATCCCGCTAGTTTGATGTCCTCTTGTAACTGCTTTTCCAAACTGCGTGCTTGGTCGAGGACGTACACCACCTGACCCCCAGTATCAGGACGCCCCAAGACGCCCTCTTGCCCAAACCAACCATGAACGGAGACTAGGGCAATCCGAAAGATCATCGGGATGCGAGAGATGAACTTTTCGAGTCCCTCGTCATCGGGAGAGTCAATCAGTTCATCGAGAATTTCCAGCGTATCCCGCACACGACTGGCGGTATTGCCCCAGCCGGCTTCAAAGCCCATTTCTTGCAGCTTAAAGCGGAATTCTTCGAAAGACTCCTCATCAGGGCGATCGCTTACAAAGCTCAAAGCCCGCTTCACCTGATCCGAGAGTTGCTGTTGGGTTTTAATTCGTCCGTTAATCAGCAACTGGGTGCCCTGGAACTGGTGGAGGCTCAAGAACGTGAACAAAGACTCTAGCCACTGCCGGGGGTCTTGAAACAGCTTACTGGACAGGAAGCGGTTCAGGAAGCGGACACCTTTGCCGATGTTCTTGGGGTCGCGAATCGTTGGGCTGTAGTCATAGAAAGGACGAAAATCGAGTTCGAGCAGATCTCCTTCATTGGGGTGGTGGTGGTTGACTAAGCGATCGCGCAAATCTAGCAGTTCTTGCACTGTCACCGGCTCTGCTGTCAAGTCTTCTAAAATCCGGAAGACTTCCTGAGAGGCAATCTTCGGTCGGATGATCAGGTAGAGGGTTTCATTCTCCAGAATAATTTCCTGAGTGTAATACACCAATTGCCCCAGATGAGAAGAATTATAAAAATATCCGGGTTTGTTGTGGTTAGTACAGTATTCAGAAAAAGCAGACAGAATGTCGTTTCTCAGTAAGTATTTGGATTCTGAGGTTCGTAACTGATTGGCAAACTGGCGTAGATCGCTTTTCTCATCACTATCAAGAACGTCCTGGATCAAATTGATCATTACAACTCCACAGAGCAAATTAAACTACATTAACAACAAGTACAGTACCAATGGCTGTACACAAGACTTACTTTTCTACGATAGATAGCCACACAGCAAACTAGGCAACAATCACAAAGTGTAAAGCTGCCCGTATTTTCGCTGGATGTAGCGGATGAATGGATCGATGCGTAAAGTAGCACCAGTGACGCCCCTGATAAGTTCAGCTGCTGTGTACTTGCAGCCGTGTTGGTAAATTTTATCTTTCAACCAATTATGTAGTGTAATACACTGGCCGTGTTCTATTTCAGTTGAAATTTCTGGATGAGCCACCAAAGCGGCTTCAAAAAACTGTGCACTCATTAAGTTGCCAAGGGTGTAGCCTTGAAACATCCCGCCAATTTGCCCTGTATACCAGTGAACGTCCTGTAATACACCATCGGTATCGGTTTCAGGGACAATTCCCAAATCAGACCGATAGCGTTCGTTCCAGGCTTCAGGGAGATCGCGAATCTCTAGGCTGCCTTCCAGCATCTGAAGTTCCAAATCAAAGCGAATCATGACGTGAAGGTTGTATGTGACCTCGTCAGCATCAGTGCGAATAAGCGATCGCCCGACTTTATTGATTGCCCGGTAAAAAGTATCAAGGGAGACATCATTGAGCTGCGTGGGGAAAGTGGCTTGTAACTGAGGATAGAAAAATTTCCAGAACCCCAAACTCCGCCCTACCATGTTTTCCCAAAGTCGTGATTGGCTCTCATGGATGCCTGAGGATGTACCACCAGCAAGGGGTGTGCCTTCAAACTCAGGGTCAATCCCTTGCTCGTACAGTGCGTGACCCATTTCATGGATAGTGCTAAATAGCGCCTGACTCAAGTCATTTTCATAGACGCGTGTAGTAATTCGCACATCGCCAATTGAGAAATTGGTTGTAAAGGGATGATGAGTTTTGTCTTGACGCCCTCGTTGAAAGTCATAACCGAGTTTTTCAAGTACCCTGAGGGTGAACTCTAGTTGCGGCGCTTCAGGATATAGTTGGTAGAGACACCTGTCATCGGTAGTAGGCTGTGTCGTAATTGCTTCGACAATCGGCACCAGTTGCCGTCGCAAGTCGGCGAAGAGCGATCGCAAAAATGATGCCTTCATGCCATAGTCAGCAAAATCAATCAACGGGTCAGCGATATGCTCATAACCTGGGAAAAAGTTAGCCAGTTCGCGGCTCAATTCAAGAGTTTTCTCCAGGTAAGGCTGCACGGTAGCAAAGCTATTTGCGGGTCGTGCTACTGCCCAAGCCTCGTAACATTCCGTCCGATGCATTGAGAAATTTGCCATGAATTCAGCCGGCACCCGTACCGCTGTTTCGTATTTTCTTCGGGTAACACGGACGAGGCTAGCCTCATGTGAGTCATATGGCAGACTTTCTTCTATTGGGCGTAAATCTTCTAGCAATTGACCAACGACTGGGTCAGTAAACTTACTGTGAGAGATTTGTTGCAAAGTAGCCAGCTGGCGTCCACGAGCCGCTGCCCCACCAGGGGGCATATAGGTTGCCTGATCCCAGTATAAAAGGGAAGCAGCAGCTTCGATATCATTGATCTCACTGAGTAGGGTTTTGAGTTCTAAAAGTTTCGGTTCAGTCTTTTCGATACTCTTCTGCATGGTTGGGGATTGATGCTTTAATAATCGTTGGCTTGTGTTATGCGGTGTCTCGCAGGTTAGTAAATGTACACCTGATAACCGAAAAGGAAATTATTCCCTACACTGGAGGTGCTTGCAACCGGGCTGACTCACTAAGATCTCAGGTCTAACCTGACAACTTAACGACTGCAATGCACAAGCTTTATCCAGCAGGGAGATGACTAACCCTGATACGGCTTGAGATTAGGGAACTAGCTGACTGCCAAGATCTTCCAACAGCAAAGGGACTCAGTGGAGGATTTGGGAGATCTACAAACCAATATTGTGCCACCTGTATTGGAGATACTGCACCCAGCTTTTGCTAATCACTTTCTCCCTAAACAAAAGCCCAAAACCGCTCACTTTCCGGGATCGCATCATAAGCTGAGCCAGTTTTTACCATTTCTGTGGTAGTGGTCTTGATTGAGATTGAGATTGAGGGCTTGGAGTAAGTTCTCAATCGCTAAGTCAATATTACTCTGCAAAGCCAAAAGCTTTGTTGTACTATACTCTTCTCCTACTCCCTGACTGGTCGGATTTATCTGTGGGGTCTACCCTCAGCACCGGTTGCGCCCCGTTCGCACACTATCGCGCCCCACCTCGAAAGGTGTTAACAGCACTTTTGACTCAGCACTACTGACCAAAAGGGATGAAAGATGAACCAGAAATGAGCTAGAATCGGCAGTATTAAGTTTTATTGCTCATTCTCAGAAGTCTTGAGCTGATCAGATTTAACCTCAGGAATACCTCGAAAGTCTAAGTTCGTTTTAAGCTAGAAAGCAGTTTTGAGAGGATTGAACAGAATGGCATACGAACTTGCCGACTTACCTTATGCTTATGATGCGCTGGAGCCATACATCTCCGCTAAGACCTTGGAGTTCCATCATGACAAACACCACGCGGCTTACGTAAAGAACTACAACCAGATGGCGCAAGACGCTGGAATGGCTGACAAGTCCATTGAGGAAGTCATCAAGGCAAGCTACAATGACTCGTCCAAGAGCGGTCTCTTTAACAATGGAGCGCAGGCTTGGAACCACACTTTCTTCTGGAATTCCCTGAAGCCCGGTGGCGGTGGAGCGCCAACAGGTGAGGTAGCTGAGAAGATCAATGCTGACTTCGGTAGCTACGACAAATTCAAAGAAGAGTTCAAGAAAGCTGCGACTTCCCAATTCGGCAGTGGCTGGGCTTGGCTTGTCCTCGACAATGGTACGCTCAAAGTCATCAACTCTCCGAATGCGGTAAACCCAATCGCAACAGGGCAGACTCCTTTGCTAACTTGTGATGTCTGGGAACACGCCTACTATCTAGATTACCAAAACAGGCGGCCTGACTTTGTCGATGCTTTTCTCAATAATCTAGTTAACTGGGACTTGGCTGCACAGCAGATGGCTGCTGCGTAGTCTTTTTAAGGAACAGGAAGCTAGGTTACAGCTAATGCCTCTGTAACCCAAAAGGCAGGGAAGCCGAGGAGCGGGGGAGCAAGAGTTAGTTAATGGCTTCCCCTTCATTCCCCTGCTCTTCCTTGACTAATGATGAATAGTAAAGATTTAGCGAAATACATAGAAGCCACAGATAGCATTTCCAAGCCCTGGCTGTTAGTACAGTTGCGTCTACAGAAACTCCAAGAGCAAAAGTCCATCTTACCAGCAGACGCCTACGCTAGAGAATTAGCAGATATTCATCAGGATTTAATGAATTTGGGCGAATGGTGGCATGGTATTGAGGATGAAGTTTTTTGATTCCACATTCCGCACCCGGAAGTGCCACACTACGTAACTTTGGCGAATTCGGGGTTCCTGGAGGAATTAGGGGCAATGGAGAATGAGAAAATTTCTTTACGTAGTCGATGTATTAGAAGTTACCCATTCGTAATTCCCAATTCCCAATAAACCGCTTGTGCCAGTGGAGGGGGCGGAATGTGGGTTTGATCTATATTTTCCCTGTCTAGTGATAGGTTCTAGAGTGCTTCAGCTCACGGTAGGATAAAGTCATATCCTAGCTAAACGCTTGTCCATCAGCAGTTGTACATTGTTGTTTGGTGAAGCGTATTATAGCTAAAATTTCTCAACAACTGAGCGATACAATGCGGCTTCCGCAAGCCCCTTTCTTCTAGATATAGATATGGGGCGATCGCGTTTTCAGAATCCCTGTCCTCTAGGCATGGGGTTCTTCATTGATTTTTTTTAATTGATGAATTTAGTAACGGGATACCACCAACTAAAAATTATGACTAAATCGACAACAACTGTCACTGACGTTAATCTAAGTGACCCTCAATACTACTTCAATCGAGAACTTAGCTGGTTGGAGTTTAACAATCGGGTTTTACATGAAGCTACTGACCCCCGGACGCCACTCTTAGAGCGCCTTAAGTTCATGGCGATTTTCAGCTCTAACCTAGATGAATTCTTTATGGTTCGTGTCGCGGCTCTAAAGCAGCAGGTGGCGGCGAAAGTCAGTAAGTTAACGCCAGATGGTCGGACACCTATTGAACAACTGGAGGTGATAAATGAGCGATTGCTGCCAATGGTGACTGAGGCGCATCAACATTTTGAAAAGGTACTGCAACCTCAGTTGGCGCGAGAAGGTATTTACATTCTCGACTACATGGACTTGAACCAGGAACAGCGTACTTACCTGCAAAACTACTTTGAAGAGCAAATTTTTCCTGTCCTGACGCCCTTGGCAGTTGACCCCAGTCATCCTTTTCCCCATATTTCCAACCTCAGCCTTAATCTGGCGGTGGTGGTGAAAGATCCAGAAACTAACGAAGAATTGTTTGCGCGGGTAAAAGTGCCCCAAGTCTTGCCTAGATTTGTGCCTCTTCCTGAAGAGTTGCGGCAGCGACAAAAGAGAAAATTAGCACTTTGGACGGGTGTTCCCTTAGAGCAAGTGATTGCCCATAATTTGGAGTTTCTGTTTCCGGGCATGAATATCCAGGAATATCATCTATTCCGAATTACTCGAAATGCTGATTTGGCAGTGGAGGAGGATGAAGCGGATGACCTACTCTTGGCAATTGAGCAGGAACTGCGTAAACGCCGTCTTGGTGGCTCGGTAGTGCGGATGGAAATTCAAACCACCACACCCGATTCGGTGCGGGGAATGCTGCTGGAGGAGATGGAACTGGAGGACAGTGATGTCTACGAGGTAGAAGGTCTTCTGGGACTGAGAGATTTGATGACTTTTATGGAGTTGCCAATCCCGGAACTCAAAGACCCGGAGTGGGCACCGAGGGTGCCTTCGCGTTTGCTGTCATCCTTGGGAGAAGAGGAGGTAGAAGATTTCTTCAGCGTAATTCGCAGATCGGATTTGCTGCTACACCATCCCTATCATTCTTTTTCCGCAACAGTAGTGCGCTTCATTACTGAGGCGGCTCACGACCCGCAGGTTCTGGCAATCAAGATGACATTGTACCGGACATCGGGAGATTCACCGATTCTCAAGGCCTTGATTAGTGCGGCAGAAAATGGCAAGCAGGTGGCAGTACTGGTGGAACTCAAAGCCCGCTTCGATGAAAAGAACAATATCATCTGGGCACGAAAGTTAGAACAAGCTGGGGTTCATGTGGTCTATGGTTTAGTGGGTCTGAAGACTCACACGAAAGTAGTGCTGGTGGTGCGCCGGGAGGAAAACCATATCCGTCGGTATGTTCACGTTGGCACCGGCAACTATAACCCAAAGACAGCCAAAATTTACACAGATTTGGGACTGTTGAGCTGCCGCGAAGAGCTGGGGGCAGATTTGACAGATTTGTTTAATTTTTTGACAGGTTACTCACGGCAACGGTCTTATCGTAAGTTGTTGGTAGCACCGGTAAATTTGCGCGATCGCTTCCGGTCTCTAATTCGTCGTGAGATTGAACATTGCCGTAATGGCTATAGTGGTCGCATCGTTGCCAAAATGAATGCCCTAGTTGACCCACAACTTGTCGCTACACTTTACGAAGCTTCTCAAGCCGGAGTTCAAATTGACCTAATTGTGCGGGGGATGTGCTGTTTGCGTCCTGGTGTCCAAGGTATCAGTGAAAATATTCGCGTCGTTAGCCTCGTCGGTCGCTATTTAGAACACTCGCGGATTTATTACTTCCACAATCAAGGCAAAGAGGAGGTTTATATCGGCAGTGCAGATTGGATGACTCGTAACCTAGATCGACGGGTAGAAGCGATCGTACCTATCGAAGACCCAGAGATTGTGAAAGACCTGGAAGAAATCTTGGCAGTCATGCTAGCAGATAACCGTCAAGCCTGGGATTTACAACCTGACGGTCAATACATCCAACGACATCCAGCTGACGACACGAAAGAGCAGTGTGCGCAGAAAATCTTAATGGAAATGGCAGTTCAAGAAGTTAACACCGAAAAATTGAGAGTTCTGACTTAACTCTTAAGTGTTAATTCTCTTCTTCCCCCTTGCTATCTGCAACCCACCATCAGACACTAAACTTGGCAATTCATCCGCAGTTGAGAGGTTTCTCGTGAAAAGAGTCTTAGGCATCATTCTCGGAGGTGGCGCTGGTACCCGCCTATACCCACTGACCAAGCTGCGGGCTAAACCGGCAGTGCCCTTGGCAGGCAAGTATCGCCTGATCGATATTCCGGTGAGTAACTGTATTAACTCCGAAATTTATAAGATTTACGTCCTTACCCAATTTAATTCAGCCTCTCTCAATCGCCACATTGCCCGTGCCTACAGCTTTGCTGGTTTTACTGAAGGGTTTGTTGAAGTGCTAGCTGCCCAACAGACCGCAGAAAACCCCAGCTGGTTCCAGGGCACTGCTGACGCTGTCCGCCAATATCTCTGGCTATTGCAAGAGTGGGAAGTTGAGGAATACTTGATTCTGTCGGGAGACCACCTTTATCGGATGGACTACCGTGAGTTTGTGCAACGTCATCGCGAAACTGGGGCAGATATCACCCTTTCCGTTGTGCCTATCGATGAAAAACGGGCATCGGATTTTGGTTTGATGAAAATCGATAAAAACGGTCGAGTTGTTGACTTTAGCGAAAAACCAAAAGGGGCTGCACTGAAAAAGATGCAGGTCGATACGACGATACTTGGTCTAGACGCCGAACAGGCCCAGCAAATGCCCTACATTGCCTCAATGGGGATTTATGTCTTTAAAAAAGACGTTTTGACTGATTTGCTCAATAAATCTCCCGATCAAACTGACTTTGGAAAAGAGATTATTCCGGCGTCAGCGAAAGATTATAACGTTCAGGCTTATCTCTTTAATGGCTACTGGGAAGATATTGGAACGATTGAAGCATTTTATGATGCTAATTTGGCGCTGACAGTGCAGCCTCACCCCCCTTTCAGCTTCTACGATGAAAAAGCCCCGATTTATACTCGTGCCCGTTATTTGCCTCCAACGAAACTATTGGACACCCAGATAACGGAATCAATGATTGGGGAAGGTTGCATTCTCAAAGAGTGCCGAATTAATCACTCGGTACTAGGAATTCGCTCTCGCGTCGAAGCAGGCTGCGTCATTGAGGACACTCTGATCATGGGAGCTGACTTTTACGAACCGTTTGCCGAACGCCAATCCGGCACACAAAAAGAGGGTGTTCCCTTAGGCATCGGTACCGATACTACGATTCGTCGCGCAATTATTGATAAAAACGCTCGCATTGGTCACAATGTTCGGATTATTAACAAGGACAGAGTAGAAGACGCTGAACGTGAAAAACAGGGCTTTATCATCCGTAACGGTATTGTCGTGGTGTTAAAAAATGCCGTTATTCCGGATGGAACGGTCATTTAGCCATTAGTCATCAGTCATTAGTCCTTAGGGGTTGTAGAAAAAACTTTGACCTCTGTACTGGTCAACTTATAGTCCGACATCGCTAGTCACGCTTTTTTCAAGTCGCAATGACTAATGACCAAGGACCAAGGACTAATGACTACTTTCTGAGAGACTCCCCTTCCAGAGCGCTCGGGAGGGGTTGATCGAGCTGTCAGGTGTGGAAATCGCGATCGCGCCTGTGAGAAAGAACCGAACTTAACAAACTTGCCTGTTTTGCTACCCTAGCTTTGGGATAACTTTCATAGTAACCTAGCTTGACAATTTTCCGGCTTACTGCTTAACCTCAGCCTAATTGCCGACCCTAGAAAACGCATCTGAGGAACGAACGCTTGGGCGTGGAAATGGTTGCGGCTTCATCAGGGCAGCATAGGACAAAATTTAGACTAAATCTTTAGCTCATAGGAGATACCCTTTATGGCTGCGACCGACTTCAAAGATTATTACGCCATCCTGGGAGTAAATAGAACCGATAGTGCCGATGAAATTAAAAAGACGTTTCGGCGATTGGCACGAAAATATCACCCAGACATGAACCCTGGCGATAAACAAGCAGAGGCTCGCTTTAAAGAAGTCAGCGAAGCTTACGAAGTCTTATCTGACCCTGAGAAGCGCCAGAAATACGATCAATTCGGGCAGTATTGGAAGCAAGCTGGACAAGGGTGGCCTTCCGGTGGGAGAAGTGGTGTCGGCGTCGATGTAGGCGGTTTTGATTTTAGCCAGTATGGGAGTTTTGACGAGTTCATTAATGAGTTGTTAGGCCGTTTTAACACGGGTACGGCTCAAGGTGGTGGTCGGACTTACACCTATCGCACCGGTACAAGTGGCTTTAGCGGATTTAATAATGATTTTGCAGGAGCAGGAGGCTTTAACGACTACTCAAGCTTTGACAATAGCGCCACTGCGACAAGTGCTGACCGGGAAGCAACCATTACTCTTAGCTGGTCTGACGCCTTCCACGGTGCCCAGAAACGTTTGAACTTGGGTAATGAAGTCATAGATGTTCGAATTCCCCCTGGCGCAAAACCTGGAAGCCGTATCCGTGTTCGAGGCAAGGGTCAGGTAAACGCCTATAATCAACAACGGGGAGATTTGTACTTGAATGTAGAACTAAAACCTCACTCTTTCTTTCAGTTTGACGGAGAAAACCTTGTCTGCGATGTGCCCGTCATGCCAGATGAAGCGGTATTGGGTGCCTCGATTGAGGTACCGACGCCAGATGGTACGGTGAGTGTGAACGTTCCTGCTGGTATCCGTTCCGGTCAATCCCTACGGTTACGTGGGAAAGGCTGGCCACGACCCAAGGGTGGACGCAGTGACCAGCTAGTGCGAATTATGGTTGTAACCCCGAAAGACATCACCCCAGTTGAGCGAGAGTACTACGAAAAAATCCGTGACATTCGCAGCTACAGTCCCCGCAGTTACTTGGGGCAGGTTCAACTGTAGAAAGCACAATGTAGATTGCCGCATCCTATGAGTGGTGTGCGGCTTTCAGCAGCCCTGGTAACAATTAATTCCCTTAGCAGATTAGGCATGAGCCTTACATCTGGGTGACAAACACCCTGAAAATCCCTTCGCAACAATTAAGGATTCAATATTTCCTTAACTTTCGCTTTTGATGAGCGCTCCTGCTGCTGCCTGTAGAGAGGCGTAGTCCATTTCAGGTTGACCGTTAATATAGTATCTGCCCTCCACGGATTCACAGATTCTGCCCATCACCGCCCCATCAACCCCATAGACTTCCAGTACCTGTTGAATGTTATCAGGTTGAAAGCCTTGGAGAGTTTGGCTCCATTCATTTTTATCAACCGAACGAATCCTGATTGTTTCTTCCATGTAATCGACTCCTCTAGTAAAACTTACACTTGACGAGGTCTTAGGCGGCAGACAAAGTTTCAACACTGCAATCATAGACGAGCAACTACTCAGCCTCAAACAGCGTCTTGGGAAACTTATAACTTGTCAATGGCGGCTAGTAGCGTATCAACCTCGGCATTGGAGGACAGGAAAGAGAACAGGTGTTTAAAGCGGAGTTTCCCATAGATGTCCAGGAGAAACTGGGCAGGTAGAGGAGCACCTAGTGCCTGACCAACTTTATAAGCTTGAAAGATGCTACAGCTTGGGTCACTAAGGAGTGGCATCTTTAAACCCAAGTCTTTGACAACTTGTTGGCTTTGCTTGGCATCGGTACTTGTAATCATCAACACCTCAACACCCTTCTCGATGAATAGCTCATAGTTCTCGTTCATCGCTTTGATGTGAGGATAGCAAAAGGGACAGTACTGCTTTTCGGTGAAGATGCGAGTAAAGGCGAGAAGGACTGGTTGCTTTCTCCGGTAACTTGATAGCTTGACTCGACTTTTGTTAGTGATATTAGGCAAGTCAAACTCAGGAGTCGTCTCTCCCAGTTTTAGACTGTTGGTTGCTGGTACTGGCAACAAATTGCGAAAGAAGCGCTCGTTAAGCAAGCCACTAAAGTCGGTGGAAGTTAGCATAGGATGTCAAGTCTTCCTGAATAACTAACAAACTAATATAAGAAATGTTACATACTGCAAGAACCTTCGCCCACCCATGAATGGATGGGGTTTCAGGCGAGAAGATTCCTATGAAGTTCAGCCCCAACACGCTTGAGGTTTTTGCTCTCTCGGTAGTGTTGGGGCTTATCTTTAGGTCGAAAGCTGACTTTTGGACTGAGATTAGACAGCGGCGAAGAAAACCTTCGACTTGACGGGGTCAGGAACCATTGTTTTATCACCTGGTTGCCAACCTGCTGGGCAGACTTCATCTGGATGAGCCTGAACGTATTGAATCGCTTGCAGGGTACGCAGGGTTTCGTCAACGTTACGACCAAACGATAGGTTGTTGATGGTAGCATGCTGGACGATGCCATCTTTGTCGATGATGAACAACCCACGCAAAGCGACGCCGGCATCAGGGTCAAGAACGTTGTAGGCAGTGCTGATTTCTTTTTTGATGTCAGAAACCAGAGGATAGTTAAGGTCGCCAATACCACCAGACTTGCGATCTGTCTGAATCCATGCAAGGTGAGAGAATTCGCTATCAACGGAGACGCCAAGGATTTCGGTGCCTATTGCCTTGAAGTCTTCAGCGCGATCGCTAAATGCTGTGATTTCAGTAGGGCAGACAAATGTGAAGTCAAGCGGATAGAAAAAGAGGACGACGTATTGACCACGATAGTCAGACAATTTAATCGTCTTGAATTCTTGATCGACTACAGCAGTGGCAGTGAAGTCGGGAGCCTGTTGGCCCACTCGCAGACATCCTTCTGTCGGGCTGGTCATGAAGTTAATCTCCTTGCCTTTTCTGGCGTATACGTTCGCTATACATCGCCGGTAAAGCTATTGCAACCTTACCCTTGCTCGTAAATGCAAACACTTAATTATTTACGAACTGTTACAACTATATCATACTCATAACGATTTTGAGTAGGCGCTGTTGAGTTCTGTAAAGGCGGACGTAGGGAAAGCATGGCTAACCCTGATAGAGTCCACTACTAGCTTCTAGCCTTACCGTAACTTTATACTCGCTGGAACAGAAAATCCTGGTAGGAAATCGTAGACTGAGCATACAGGGCTGAAGCGCGAAATTGTGGTGAAGGATTTAGACACACGAGAATGGTTGCTGACTAATGGTCTGGGCAGTTTTGCAAGTGGGACAGTTTGTGATGCACGCACTCGTACTTATCACGGCTGGTTGATGGCAGCCCTTGATCCACCGGGACGCCGTACTCTGTTGCTATCTCATCTTGATGCCAGCTTGGAAGTGGCAGGAAAGGTCTGGGCACTCTCGACGAATTTCTGGAGTGGCGGCAAAAAAATTGAACCACTTGGTTATCAGCTACTGCAAACATTTGAACTAGATCCAGTTCCAACGTGGGTTTGGGGTCAGGAACACTGGCAGTTAAAACGGCAGCTGATAATGCCTTACGGCTTGGTTGGGAGTGAGAAAGATTCGACTACTCAAGAGCCACCCAAATTCTCTAACTGCATCTTGATTCAGTATCAATATGAAGGTAGCAAGGTGGCGACACTAAGGCTACGACCGGTGATTGGCGATCGCGATTTTCACCACCAGCAATCAGCCGGTGAAGACTTACACTTCTCCCAAGTGGTAGGGCAGGAGCAAGTCTACCTGCAAGGAGTTCGCTCAGGTATTGTTGGGACGCCCTGGCAACTGCGCTGGAGTGCAGGTCATTATCAAGCGAATGGCACTTGGTACTGGAATTATTACTATCCAGAAGAAAATCGGCGGGGGTTGGGCGATCGCGAAGACCTCTACAGTCCTGGTTACCTTACAGTAATTCTGCACCCAGGAGAAACCGTTACTCTGGAAGCAAGCGTGGGATGTTCTGCCTCGGCGCTACCTAAACTTAATCCCCAGTCATTTGAGCAGGCGGTACAGGCAGAGCAAGAACGACAAAACCAATTGTTTGCTCTGGTGCCGATGGCAGTTGCCACCGAACCTACCACTTCTAAAGAGAGGGGGATTTCAGCTGTTGAAATTGGCAATTTGGGATTAGGGAGTGGGAAGCCCAACTCCCAGTTACCTGTACTCAGTCCCAGACGAACTATGCCCTGCTTCCAGGGGGATGGCGATGCCTCTGCTACAAATCTCAGTGAACAGGGCACACTTTGGCGTCAACTGTTGCGAGCAAGCGATCAGTTTATTGCCTACCGCGCCTCAATTAGTGGGCCGACTGTGATTGCTGGTTACCCTTGGTTCAACGACTGGGGTCGAGATACGCTGATTGCTCTACCAGGGTTGGCTTTAGCGACGGGGCGTTTTGCTTTGGCTAAGGGATTACTAGAAACCTTCGGGGGCTATTGTCGTGATGGTTTGATTCCCAATACCTTTCCTGATGCTGGTGCCAAGCCAATCTATAACAGCATTGATGCTTCGCTGTGGTGGATTGAAATTCTGGGACTTTACCTGGAGACAACACAGGATTGGGATTTTTTGATTCAGCAATATCCTGTGGTGCGGAAAATCTATAAAGCCTTTACCGCTGGCACTCTATACAATATTCGGGTTGATGCTTCTGATGGGCTACTGACTTGGGATGCTCCAAATGTTGCGATCACCTGGATGGATGTAGTAATTGACGGTCAGCCAGTGACGCCGCGCCGGGGAAAACCTGTAGAAATCAATGCCCTTTGGTATTCTGCTTTGTGTTGGACGATCCAGTGGACTCAAAAACTGCTGACAGAGTCCACTATTGATAGTGGGCGTCTGGACAATCAAGCTCAACGCTATACTCAACAAGCGGAGCAGGTGAGAACATCCTTGCAAAAGTTTTGGAATCCAGACAAAAATTACTTTTTCGACACGATTGAACCGGATGATCGACGGGATACCCGAATCCGCCCAAATGCGATTCTAGCGCTCTCACTGTATCATTGCGCGTTTGCTAAGGCTCAGGGACGACGGGCCTTGCGGGTAGCGAGCGATCGCCTTCTGACCCCCTACGGTTTGCGAAGCCTTGACCCAGCTGACCCGAACTACATCAGTTACTACGGTGGCGATCGCTTGCACCGTGATGAAGCTTACCATCAGGGCACAGTTTGGAGTTGGCTGATTGGCCCATTTATTCGTGCCTGGAAGAGCTTTCATGACACAGAACCTGTTCCCTGGGACTGTAAGCCTTTGCTCAATCACGTTCAGCAACAAGCCTGTCTTGGCTCCATTTCCGAAATTTTTGATGGTGACCCGCCTCACTTACCTCAAGGAGCGATCGCCCAGGCTTGGTCAGTTGCTGAACTCATCCGCCACTTTTTGGATTTCTGATTGCTGATGCCTCAGGCGATAGGTAATACCGAGTTGCATTCTAAGGGATAACTTGCTCTCCCCCTGTATCCCCTGTATCCCATGCTCTGTCTACTGTCCGAAACTACTAGGACTGAGCGCAACTTGGTATAAGGCGGCTGAGGGAGTGAACCTCCCCTCGTCCAGAGGTAATCAGCAATGTGATACCAAGCTAATACGACATAGATAGTAAAAGCTCAGCGAACACACGCTGGGCTTCTTCTTTGCCATCACATAAAAATGCCCTCTTAGACCTTCCAGGAGAGAGCTACATCAAAAATTGGTAATTAAGTAGAGCTCACTATTGTTAGATAGGCTACTTTAAAGTAAGGTATATCCCTCGTCAGTCAGCTGCAATGATGAGCTTCTCGTTCTGACTAATCACTGATGAACTGAATGATCGTGTCGAGTCAGGCAAACCTATCTGAGCGATGGATTCTACTGAGTGTTTTACCTATACACGATAATAATCAGTAGCATTCGGCACAAAGGAATCAATCACTTATGAAATCGATATTTTTTTACTTAACTATTGCAAACTATTTGTTATTCTCATCAGTTTTGCTACTAGGTGAACAGCAATCGGCAACAGCAAAACCTAACTCGCCTCTAACTCCTTCCCAAGCTCAACAACTTTCTCGTGACTTAATTCCATCTCAATCTCAAGAGTTTTTCCGCCAGGGTCAGGTCAGAATTGAGAGAGAAATACAGATTCTCACTCAAAGAAGTTTGTTTTTTAGAGGGAATTTTCTTCAGATAAATATAGATCCAGAGGGTGAGTTAGACCGCTTACCTCAGCTTTCTAACGATTTTTTCAAACCTGAACCTACTAAACCCCAGTAGTCAGAAGCTGGAGTACAAGCTTGCCCTAGCTGGATTCCGATTGATTACAGCGGGTTTCAGATCCATAGACTACACACTATGGGCAAGGGTATTATCGTGCCCTGACAATCACCTGGGTTGAACCCAAATCAGAAGCATTAGTCAACACCCAAGCCCTATTTTATTTCAGACCAGCATTGCACACTAACCAGATAGGAAATACCCAACTTAGTTCAAGAAAACATTACCATTTTCTTGAATTGTCATTGCCGTTTTGTCTATGCCTAAATCTGTGGTTTCTGATAGACTAACTTCTAACATTCCTGGTTCAGAAGATTCTGGACGCACTAGCAAGAAACCTCGATCTGGACGATGCAAAGTTAGGTTTACTGGTGTTTTCAGCGTCTGTAGTGTAACCTCGGAGCGACCTGGTAATGTCCGGGTTTCGGTCTCACCAATAACTTGATAAGTTACGTCTGTATAAGTTTGGTTCACCAGCTTAATATTAACTGTACCGTTGACAGGTACAACTATAGCGCTAGGAGATTGTAGCTGCTCTGGAGGCGGTGGAGCTACGCTTGTAGTCCTGGCAGGAGTGTTTCTAGGAGTATTAGTGCTATCCAGATTAGATGGAGCTTCCGACAAGAGGCTTGAATCGGGATTAACCTGGCTAAGGGGCATGGCTACACTGGTAAGAGCAATTACTGGTACACCAACAAGCAAACTCCCACAGATGAATCCAAGTATTCCTTTGGTGCTTTTCATTGGCTGAGTATCCTTCATAACTAAAACCTTAAAAGGCGATCGCTCACTCTTGCCTCTGCCACAGCAGACAGATCAAAAGTATATTTAATACTATTTTATGTAAAAAATTGTTAGTAAAGATTGACAGCGGGTTAATTTTGCGAATCTAGCTTAGAAGCCGGTAAGGTGACGATAACGGTTGTACCTTGATTAAGAACGCTTTCGACTTGGATGTGACCGTGGTGATTCTCGACAATAGCCTGAGCGATCGCTAATCCTAACCCCGATCCTGCTGCCGCATCATGTTTTCTAGCGGGGTCTACTCGATAGAAGCGATCGAAAATGTGAGGTAATTCTGATTCTGAAATGCCAGTGCCAGTATCACGCACTTGTACCCGAAGTAAGGATTGCATATTTCGCGCCCCAACATTGCTAGGACGTTCTAACTGTTGCAATTCCACCTGCACAGATGCTTTACCCGGCATTTCGGTAGAGGCAGGTGTGTGTTGTATGGCATTACTAACCAGATTTGTAAATAAACGCGCCAGCTGATCCCAGTCT
>DATNPI010000014.1:0-3802 GCA_036703325.1 Coleofasciculaceae cyanobacterium | reverse complement strand
ATGCGATGCTGAAGCTCGCCCAGTCGCCTGAATTGCGACAGAGTATGGGTTGTGCGGGACGGGAGCGCCTTCGGCAGCATTTTGACGGGGAACGGAAAGTCGATCGAATACTTGAAATTTATCAACAAGCGATCAACGCTTGCCCGAAGCCTTAGGTAGCCGACCATTAAAGCAGCAGCTCTCAACCTGAGAGCTGCTGCTTGGGGGAGCTAAAAAAGTATGTGGCGACCCAAAAACCCCACTCTACATCCTAGCTAGCTAAAAACGGGTTAACCCGTTTGGTTAACCCGCGAGCTTGGGAACGCGCACAGCGATTAATTTTGGACTACCAGCTTGACGTTGGCGTTTTGCAAACCGCGCTGCTTGACTGCTGCCAAGGTCTTGTTAACTGCGTACTTCTGGTTGATGGAGTTGATTAACTCAGTTTGATTGTGCTTTTTGGCGACGCCCCAGAGGTCGGCAATCAGGTCAAAGGAACCATCGCTATTGCGAGACCAACCCAGGTCATATTCGCCTTCCAGTATCGCCACGATGTCGGAGCGAACGCGCTGACCATTATAGCCACGAACATCAGCTTCTGACTTGACTGAAATGCCCAAGTCGCGAAGGGATGCTTTCAGGATTTCGGCATCGGTGATTTTGGTACGCAGAGTGCTAAAGTGAGACATTGGATTTCCTCCTAATAAAACTGAGAGAGAAACAACAACGGTCTGGATTTAACGGTGCCGCTGGGCGGCTCTTGAATCGAACTGCTAGCTGTTGCTAGCCTTTGCTCCTGTTTGGACCAGGAGAAAGCTTTTAGAATTCCATTCGCTGGTATTCAGCGACGGAAGACGCAGCGGGCCGTGCACGCTGTCTAGCCCAATCTCGCAGGGCGGTGACCTGTTCGGTCATTGTTTTAGACAGTGGCATTGTGGATTTAATGGCCGCGATGATGTCGAGCTGCGTAAACTCTCGATCTTGAGCGAAGGCTTCGTACATGGCTGCTACTAGCGCTTGCTCAATCTCTGCACCTGAAAAGCCGTCGGAAACATTGGAAAGTTGCTCTAAATCGAAGCGAGTAATTTCCCGACGCCGCTTTGAGAGGTGAATCTTAAATATATCTTGGCGTTCTTCTTTGGTAGGCAGGTCAACAAAGAAGAGTTCGTCGAACCGACCTTTCCTCAAGAATTCTCCCGGCAACCGCTCGATTCGGTTGGCTGTTGCCATTACGAAGACTGGGGAAGTCTTTTCTTGCATCCAAGTGAGGAAGGAACCGAAAATCCGGCTGGAGGTGCCTCCGTCTGAGTCGGCCGAACCAGTGCCTCCTGCAAAGGCTTTGTCTAGTTCGTCGATGAAGAGGATGGCTGGAGAGATGGATTCTGCTGTTTTGAGGGCGTTGCGGAGGTTGGCTTCCGATCGACCCACCATCGAGCCGTCGTAGACTCTACCCATATCTAGCCTCAGCAGCGGCAGTCCCCAGAGGCGGGAGGTGGTCTTGGCAATCAGCGATTTTCCGCATCCGGGTACGCCGAGAATTAACATCCCTTTTGGTTGGGGCAGACCGTATTCTCTCGCCCTTTCTGTAAAGGCGTTGGAACGCTGCCTGAGCCACCTTTTGAGTTCTTCTAAACCCCCGACTGCATCCAGGGTTTCGTCTTCTTCTATGAACTCTAGAATGCCGTTGCGCCGAATTAATTGCTTTTTCTCCGACAGAACGATGTCTACTTCTTCTTCTGTTAGGCGCCCCGTAGAAACTTGGGCTTTGCGATAAACTTTTTCAGCTTCGTCCTTGGTCAATCCCAAGGCTGCTTTTAAAAGTTTTTCTCGCGCTTCTGTGGTAATGCGTCGCGATTTCGTTTGCTCCAACTGACCAGACAATACTTGGTTGAGTTCCTTCATGTCTGGGAGCGCGAAGTCTAATACCACTACTTCCTTTTCTAGCTCGATCGGAATTTGCTGCAAAGGAGACATCAGTATAATTGTCTTTTGCGTTCCTTTGAAGTTGGCGATCGCATCGCGCAACCACCTCGTTACCGGAGGAGAATCTATAAAAGGATGCAGATCTTTGAAAATGTAGATGCTAGCGTTACTGTTGGGTTCTCGCTGCCTGATCACCCATTCAATTGCTGCCTCTGGCGAGACGGTGTTGTGCTGGGTGGTGGTGCGGGGTTGACCGTACTCCACAATGCCGTGAGTTACAGTCCAGATAAATACTCGTCGCTGTGGTTTGGCTTGAGCTATTGTCGATATTGCTTGCTCACACCGCTCTTCCTCGGATGTCACGAGGTAGATCAGAGGATATTGAGCTTGGATTAGAATACTGATCTCTTCTTGCATAGTCCTCGACCCACTAGAGACGGTGCTATCTTTGCTGAATCTCAATGCTGCCCTTCGCCCTCTTACTGAAAATTTCAGTTCTAGCTTTTTGGGGAAGCAAGGCATTCTTAGCAGGGAACCAATTCTTCCTCTCCCGGTTTGGCCGTGCTGGCACTGACGCCCGACACCTGCTTTACTGGAATATCCTGCTCAGCCAATACGCTCGGCTGACTTGTTATGGATGCCAGTTCTCCATCTCGCATTACTACTGAACCCGTGCATTCTGGACAGTTGTATACCCGATGGGTTTGTCCGTAGGA
The DNA here is from genome assembly GCA_036703325.1 of Coleofasciculaceae cyanobacterium. Lineage (GTDB taxonomy): Bacteria > Cyanobacteriota > Cyanobacteriia > Cyanobacteriales > Coleofasciculaceae > DATNPI01. The sequence continues at coordinate 1,184 of DATNPI010000014.1, read as the reverse complement.
GGCTTCTACTTCGTCAACCAGTTCGGGATTTCCTAGGTAGAAGACAATTGCCCTTTCTGCAATTGATGACATCGGTTCAGTTTCGACTGCGGCTCGGATTTTGAGCTGGCGATGCAGTTCTGGTGGAAGATACAATGTAACTTTTTGCTTTTCTTGCATATGACAGTGAATTGACTTACCCGGGTATGTATATCAGATTAGCCGCTTCATTCTTTGCTGTCAAGCCTCTATGCTGCTTTAGCGTCATCTTGTAATATTTCGTTACACTTGACCTAACTCTGGGGCAGTTAACAACGGAAAAGTTAGGGGTGTAGCTGATGAGGCATCGGTGCAGCAGCAGGTATGGGTAGCGTCAAGGACGATCGACCAACTATAAATATGAACAATAGATATATAGGACTAAGGCCAACAAATCCTTTGAGCCGCCATCTCGGGTAAGATGCGCCATAAACACCCAGCCCGCTCATGAGTGGTGAAGAAGTTCCCCAAACGCTTGAAATGTCATAGCGGGCGATCGATAAATCTTCTTCATAAGATAGACTACTGGCAATAAATAATATCTACTGCCAATACCCAACGGCTACAATGACGTAAACACGTTGATTGCACTCATGAGCGGGCTGGTCATAAGCACCCAGCCCGCTCATAAGTGGCTCAAACGCTTAGGCTAAAAGTCCCTCAAACGCTTGAAAGCCCGTAGTTTGTGGGGTGCTATTCGGCGCACCGATTGAGTTTGTAGAGTGCGCCGCAAGCACCGCTGGACTCAGTAAGCAATGAGGTTACTAACTTTGGGCGTTTTGATTTTGAAACCAAGGTCCCCCAAGCAGTTTTTATTGCTTTACGCCTGAAAAATCAGAACGTGAAATAGCCGTTTTCTGCTTTTTATCCGGCTCAGATTTAACACGCCAGACAGGGCTGGTGATAAGCACGCTACGGTTAGACTTTTTTGATGACATTGCGGGCAAAAATCCGGTGTCGGGGCAGGCGGCGCCACCAAATTACGATTAGATGGGGATTTTGGATAGTTGTGAGCTGTCAGGCTCAATTTTAAGGCTGATTAGCCGATCGACCTACCAGATATGGCAAAATCAATTAGCGTTGGCCGGCCAACCTCCGGCAATCCCGTGTCAAAACACCGCCCTTGCACAACACAACCAGCAATTTCCTCGAACTGCCACAATTTA
>DATNPI010000010.1:0-20846 GCA_036703325.1 Coleofasciculaceae cyanobacterium | reverse complement strand
AAAAGTTTCTCCAGGCTCACCGCTAAACTTCAATTGAATATTTTTGGTACTTCTCGCTTGAGCTTGCATTACCGCTTCTCCCTTTTCATCCAGCACCATCAGCTGTAAATCTTGTGGGAGATAGGTTTGACCACCTGTAGGATACACCTCGACCGAGATGTCCATTTCTGAGGAGGTGACTGGCTTCAACCCAACGAATAGAGCAACCTGCTCTCCCACTCGTTCCAAGCCAAGCAGCTTACCTCTTTTAACCCCATCTGTTGAATTGTCCGATGTACTGGTTTGGGGATAGTAGCCATCTCTGAAACGGAAAGCCAGTTCAGCTTCTGATGGATCAAAAAGCGCCTCCACTGTCTGCCAACCCGCATCAAAGACATTATGCAACCACTGCCTAAGTTGAACTGACTCTTTAACAGGTTGCGGTTGCTTGAGTTGACTCAAGTGTTCTAGCAAATCTTCGAGCGAGTTTAGCTGGCTTAAGGAGAATTCCTCCTTGGCTACTGTTGGTAAGAATCCCAGCAGTGTAGCCTCTGTTAATGATTGGTTAAGCCTTACCGCTACATAGCCAATTCGGGCTGACATAACCTCTGGCGGCACATCACAGATTTTCGCCTCTGGCAACACTGGACGACACTCTAACTTACCCAGGTCTGTGACCTCTAAATCCGCTATGTTAGCCAAGGTTTGCATTGCCGGATTCCAACTGTCACTGGCTGAGTGTGCCGTCTCAATTCCCAGACAGTTCAAATAAAAATTTACAGCATATACAGCTAAAGTATTGAGATAAACCTGTTTTGCTTTCTTAGGATTAGACTGATGTTTGTGAAACTGTTGGGCAATCCGATGGGCTTCCAGGGTTAGCGGCACTGTGAACGTTAGGTCATCTTGTATGGAGTTCATTGTTATTTGCTCTCTCGATCAGGTCGTCTCAACTAGAACAAGTATTCTTTAAACTTAGGTGCAAATTTGGTTAAGCAGCGATAGTAAAAGCTGCTCAGTGTCGGTATTTTAATTCCTCCTAGCTCTGCTGAAATCTCTTTCCAGGAGTATCCCGTCACTATTTTTATCGCTAAAAATTGAAAATTAGCTGCTGGATTATTGCCTATGTGCGCTTCTTTAAAGATTCCCTCAGGGTCTTCTTCTAAACATTGAATAACTTCTTGGGAAAGTGAAGGAATCAACTGAGTAGTGACTTCAATACAATTATTTCTATCTAAGTCATCTATCGTCAAGATTTTTATTTGTTTCGGGTCTATACCCTTATGAATAGTTGGCATAATGACGCGACTTGCCTCAATAAAAAATCGCTTCTTTAGAAGGAAATTTGCCCATTGCAATACTTCTCGTTCCGGGTCATAGTCATCCAGTTTTTCGCAAATGTGGCAAAACAGTCTTTGCTGGGCTTCGGCGTAGATCTCCTCATAAAAACCTCGAAAGCAACCCCTATAGGGACGCGTCAGGTTACCCGATCGCTGAATCGCACTCAATAGCTTTGCTAAAGCCTGTTGGCGCTGTTTACTCTTTGGAGGGTGCCTCTGCGCTTCTTGTGCTAGTTGTTTCAAGCATTCGTCTACTTCATTCATTGCTCTATGCCGAGTAAACCTAACCTCACACATCTTCGAGGCGCATCATCAACCTCTACCTACAGAGTTCTCAAGAGTGAGGGATAGATTTTATGCAATGTTTTGTAATTATTACAAAACTTCATACAACTCACATCGGCTTTAAAAATAGTGGCTATAAATTAGGGGTTGGGGGCTAGGGAGTGTTTTCTCGCCCCGAACTCCCCCAGCCAGAGTTAAGAAGGGGGGAGAATTCAGTCAAAGTCCCCCTTTTTTACTCTGATGCAAGGGGCAGCGGAATCTGACAGGGAATGCAAGAAAACACGTCCTCGGGGTGTGGGGTCAGACCCTTATTAATTGACCAACAATATCCTTAAATCCCTGGTCGTTAAGTAAGCAGGCGTAAGATTTCACTAAAACCAGAAAAGAGCTAGGTGTAAGTTCTGTCCCTCTCGCTTTCCTGATTTATAATTGTAAAGTTTTGCAACGAAGTGAAGTCTTTTGCATATACTTCAGGCATATCACCTGAGAAAGCAATGAAAGTTCACAAGTTTCTCTCTTGCTTCATGAATACAGTAGAGGGTGTTAAGAATGATTCTGATTCGTGATCTTGTCCAACAAGCACTTACAAGTAGCTATCTAACCGTTGAAGCGGAAGAGCAACTGAGGCGGCTTCTCCAAACGAAGTATGAAAAAGAAGACCTGAAGGCTTTCACGAAATTGCAGCTAGCGGCGATGGAAGGTCTTGTCAGGCAAGAATCCCGTTTAGCTTATCAAAAAACAGATGAATTGAGACAAAACGTAAGCGTCGAGGCATTAATGGGTTAAATAGTTGAACGTAGAACAATGACTACTCAGCTAAACACTTACCCGTCTTTTTTTAGTCTTAGGCATCTTAGTCGCTTTATTGGGAGGCTACACTCCTACAGACTGTATTCCCCTCAATTGAAAAATTCGATAAACCGGGCTGACGACAACCCGGCTTATTTTAACTTTTGACGCCTCATCTGATTTCTTAATCAAGATGGAATCTAACGTTGTGAGGGTGATTGTGCCTCTAAACGATCAGTTTCTGGTTTACTAGGACCTGGGGCCCAGTTTGGCGTATAAACTGGAGTACTACTATTAGCATCAAGGCGTCCCATAATTGTTAAACCTGTAGTGCTCAGAATTACAACTATTTCCGAAATACTTTGAGGATCAATCCTCTGAGTATCTTGATACTTAGTAACCTCTCTAGCGATCGCTGGAGCAATTGCCGCTACAGCCGTTAAGACGGCTCCCCAAAAGGTCTTACTTTGAAAAATACTCCGAGATTGAGGAGCAGGAGAGGAGGTAGGCAGGCTAGCATTCGTCATGTGAATTTACCTTTCAAATTTCTTTCTAACGATAGATACAGAACTGCTTAAATCTATTCCGAATTCCGCGTTCCACCTCTTCAACTGGCACAGAGTACATAGATTACGTAGAACAATTTTTCTATTCCCCATTGCCCATTCCCTATTTCCCTTGCACTCCTTTGTATGGCATTTGGTCAGTACGGAAGGTGGCAGATAATATTCTTGCCTCTACAAAAACTATGTTGAACCCATCAGTTCAAAGGTAAAGTTTTGTAATAAAGACGAGTTTTTTGCATAAAGGTTAGAGGTAATCCTTGAGAAAACAATGACACTTTGTATTGGTAAGGGTTACTTCAATGAAACAGCTTAGAGTTCAAGTTTTGACGAAAAATAGTCTTCAAATATCGGGGGAGCTAAGAATTACAATGCCTCTAAATAGCGATCGCGTCAAAATCTCAGATCTGCTCAATAATTCTCGAAGCTTCATTGAGTTGACTGATGTAGAGGTATATGGGCATGACCAGCAACTGCTTGCAAAAATGCCATCCCTGTGCATTAATAAGCCAGCGATCGCCTGTTTGTTTGAGAAAGAAATTGCCCAGACTTCAGGTGGCACACCCACAAGTGCAACACTCTTTCATAGTGGCTCTCAAGAACGCAAGTTAACTATATGCTGTTGCCAGTAGAGTGTACCGTCACACTCAAAGCCTGTCTTTCCGCATCACTAGTGCAAGAAGGCAGCACTTCGACACGCTCAGTGACCAGTAAGGAGGCAGCACTTCGACACGCTCAGTGACCAGGCAGAAGGCGAGAAAGCTTGTCTAGTAAGCTTCTTAACCTTTTTAAACTGGATAGTTATTTCTGCTACGCTGCACTAGGAACCTCGTGACTTACCTGATTTCAGGCATCGGGTGCATCTTCTTCCCCCCATTCTGCCGATGACTCAGCGGCTTTGTGAGTAATTGAATGATTCACCTCATAAATCGATGGAGAGGGTAAAATCTCCAACTGATGATGCTTCAACTTTGGCTTTTCTACTTCTTTGCGTTTTGGACTTCGCCCCGTTTTGCTCATGCTTCTTTGCGGTTCGTTCTTCGATTCCCCTCCATGCCGACGCTGAGATGTCCCTTCTTCACTGGTATCTTCTGCCACCACTTCATACAGCAGCGCCAGTTTATTGTTATCCGTACCCTTACGCAAAACTCTCCCCAATCGCTGAATATACTCGCGGCTTGAACCTGTACCAGATAAAATAATCGCCACACGAGCATCTGGTACATCGACACCTTCATTCAGGACGTGCGAGGCAACTAAACTTTTATATTCTCCCTCACGAAACCGAGTGAGGATGTCATGACGTTCCTTTACTGGCGTCTGATGGGTAATTGCTGGGATGAGTAAGTCTTGGGAGATACGGTAGACAGTAGCGTTATCGTTAGTAAAAATTAGGATGCGTTCGGGGAAATGCTGGGCAAGTAAGTCGGTAAGAATCCGCAGTTTGCCGTCTGTGCCGAGGGCAATTTCTTTGGCTTCCCGGTGAGCTAGCATAGCTCTACGGCCAGCTTGCGATCGCGCACTCACCATGACAAACTGCTGCCAGCCTTCCATACTGCCGAGGTAGATATTGGATTGCTTCAAGAAGTCATTGCGGAGTTTGATGCAGGCATTGTAGCGATCGCGTTCTGATGTAGACAGCTTGACTTTAATCTGAACGACTTTGTGTTCAGCCAGAGCAAAACCGGCGAGTTCAGAAGCTGTTTTGCGATAAACTTCTGGCCCAATCAGGGCGTTAAGATCCCCATGACGACCATCTGAGCGATCGGGAGTTGCCGTGAGTCCTAGTCGGTAAGGTGCGATCGCATATTCAGCAATCACCCGGTAAAAGTCTGTTGGTAAGTGGTGACACTCATCAAAGACAAGCATTGCATACTGATTGCCCAGTGCTTCAGCCTGAATTGTCGCACTATCGTAAGTAGAGATAAGAATTGGGGTTTTATCCCGCGAACCTCCCCCCAATAACCCCACCTCTGCATCAGGAAAAGCCGCCGTAAGGTGAGCATACCACTGGTGCATCAAGTCCAGAGTCGGCACCACAATTAACGTACTACGGGGCGTTGCTTGCATCGCCAACTGAGCTAAATAGGTCTTCCCCGCGGCTGTAGGAAGAACTACTACTCCTCTGCGTCCTGCCTGCTTCCAGGCTAAGAGTGCTTCACTCTGATGGGGATAAGGTTCCATCTCAAAACTAGGAACCAGTTCCAGTGGTGCGAATTCCTTCGCCTCATCAGTAAAATTAGTTCCCTCAGCTTGCAAAGCTTCCACCAGCTGACGGTAGTGAATCGCTGGGATGCGAAACTTTTCAACTCGGTCATCCCAAGTCGCATAATCCACCCAGGTTTTTCCCCGTGGTGGCGGATGCAAAATTAGAGTGCCTCGATCAAAAGATAGTGTAGAGGTACGAGCCATTAGTTGTTCGAATTCCCAGTCCCCAGCTATTTTAAGACTTTTGAAAATGAGGATGGCTACCAGGGACTACCAATTATTGTGAAGCCTGCCCAGTAATAAGCATAGGCTAAATTTTGATTTCCTCATGCCGCCAGTTCAGGCGGTAAGGGTATCCCCCAGCTTGTCTAGGTCTTGCCCTCGTAGCATAGCCAGGACTTACGCAGCAATTCTATACTAGTTGCTTTATGTGAATATTTTTCAGGTGCTTTTTGACAGTATTGATTGAAATATATAGTTTGTCGGCAATCTCCTTATAAGAGTAGTTTGCCCGACGCAGTAACCAAATTTCCGTCTCGCGGCGAGTTAAGCCATATTTTTTCGCATCAGCGATCGCTAAATTTTGGGTAGACTGATTTCGGTCTTCTATTGTCACTAACAGATAAGGATGAGCATTTTCCTCTAACACCAACCATCGAACTCGAATGCGAAACGAACCTGAATCATTCGTGTCAATTTCCGAATCAATAGTTATGTTTTCCTCGAAAAACAGCCCGTCGCTCTTGATAAAAGTCTGGCAAACGTGCCAGATTGTCTGGACCACTGGATGAGGTTGAGATGCGCTCTGGAGGAGTTGATAGAAAATTCGGCGTGCTTGAGCATTTGCATGAACCCACTCTCCTTGAATCGTTAGAATCAAGATGCCGTCAACAAAACCTTCAATGATTGCTTGCTGCAAAGACATCGGCTTTAAATATTGCCAATCAGCCTGTTCGAGAATTTCTTCTGAATAACGTAGTTCTTGAAAAAGCTCAATTTGACTGTTCAGTTTTGGGGCGAGAAAGATCATTGTGAATCTCCTTCAGGGTTGCTAATCAAGAAGTCAAGTTATCTCAAGTTAAAAGACCAAACTTCTGTTTAACTCTCCAACCCAAGTGGTGACTTTTATGCAACGCTTGGGTTTTTTAAATAAAAATATACAAATCCAGCAAGAAGTCCACGCGTTTTGGTATAGCTTTTAACAAAATCGTTATCTCGGTCAAGCATTGGCTTGGTCGATCAACAAAAACCTATTCAAGCTTTCCAGCCCACTCGACACTCAAGTCTGCTAGCCAGTATTGTAGGGAGAAAGCTAGCGCTACAACGGCGAGTACTGGTGCCAAAGATATCCTTGGCATCTATACCGATCGACAGAGGGCAATAGCTAGTCAGGCGAGAGAGCCTGATAAAGATTAATTACATCTTGCTCCTTGGAACAATAATGAAACTCAAACTTAAGTCGATAGTTGCTGGGGTGATTGCTACTGCTGCCATTGCAGCCACTCCCCTTATCGCTTTTGCTCAAGCTCAAGCCCCAGCTCAAGCCCCAGCCCCAGCAACAGCCCCAGCAACAGAGAATAAGCTCAGACCCCGCATTGTTTTAAGCGCAGAACAACAAGCCGAATTTGAGAAGATACAGAATGATACTCTTACTCAGATTGAAGGCGTCCTCACACCTGAACAAAAGACTCAGTTCGCCGCCGGTAGAGAAAGTGGCCAGGGGTTCGGGGCAATTCAAAATCTTACAGATCCGCAGAAAAGTCAAATCCGAAAAATTTTGGAAACATTTAACGGCAGAATCGGAGCGATGCTCACACCAGAACAGAAGCAGCAAATCCAGCAGAGTCAGTCTAACCAACAGTAGGTGACCGTAACCAAGGAGCGCTGCTTTTGCTCGTTCCCTCTAATGACTGGTGATATTCCTCTTCATCCAAGAGCAGTTTCTCGTTAATTCGTCTTACCCCCATATGCGTGAAAGCATACTGGGGGATTTCCTTTTTCCCATTGAATGCACTAAAACCGCACTTTCACGGTGTGTTGGGACACTCAAGAGCTATAGGGAAACCAGCGATCGCACCTTTGTATTATGGAGCTTAAACTCTTGATCTCACGGATGCTCAAATCCTTGCTCTTCTAACCCCAGTTTTTGTTCTCGCTGCTTCCGCGTCTTGATTTTCTGCCAAAGTTTGAGCGACAAATCTGTTTGTTCCGGAGTCAGGGGCGGAACATTCCCGCCCCCCCATAATTGTTTTAAATCAGCTTGTCTACTATCTGTAGATTCAGATGACATGAGAACTACACCTCACTACCGGCTACGAACATATAGTACGTTCGCAGAGTAATTGCCAGATCAAGACTACTGACAGCATCAAAAGTAGTAAAAAAGCTTGATTTTATAAAGATTTAAGCTTTAAGCATTTCATTACCAGACTGCCTTGGCTCAAATTTTGAACCAAGGCAGTGTGGAAATATACTGGTTTTCTCTTGCGACACTCGACGTTTACTACCTCTGACCGCTCTGATGGGGAGTTTAGTCCCCCGTTGGTAGTAACGAAGTGGAGGAAGCGACAAAAACTCCACACCGTCTTAGTCATGGTCTTATCAGCACCGTCCATACATCTGCCGTCGCTCTCCTTGGATGTATGACACTGAGTCACTGCGGTATAACCCTCAACCGATGCCTTTTTCTATACAATTACTAGACTAAGGCTAAAAAACTTATCTGCTGTCGTTCCGGAGGTGGAACCTCACTCAGCCCAAGGGTGGAACCCACTTCGATATTGTTACCTGTCTCTGGATAGGGAACTCCCGCTCTTAGGGGTGTCCAAGAACAACTCTGCTTTTGGGCTACGCAGGAAAAGTGACCGAAATTGATGGGATAAAAGCCCCATCCTTCGCTTGACGGCTTTCTCGGCAACCTTCGTTTCCAGTTTCACTCGCCCTGCCATGTTGGGGACTTTCGCGACACGTTAAAGCAATATGCCACTTAAAAACCGCCCCAAAACCAGACCGGATAAAGAGATTCCTGCCAAAATTACAAAAGTGTGACTCCTGCTGAAAGACTTTTGTAATTCATGTCCCGCCTTAGAGACAGCTACAGCGCCAGCGCCAGCCACAATCCCAGTTGCCGCAAAAGTCCAATTCACACTCCCAGCCATAATCCCAAATATCCCTCCTGTTATAGCCCAAGCCACGCTCCCAGCAACAACCCCAGCCAAAGCTTCAAAGACAAACCAAGCCCAAGGCCAAGCCACAACCATAGCCAAAAGCATAGCCATAACCTCAAACTTCCCCACAGCGATCGCCCAGGCCACACGTCCAGCCACAGCCCCAAACACAAACCAAATCACAGCCCCACTCACAGCCCAAGCCACAACCATAGTGATCGATCTAAACCCGCGCCGTTGCACAGCCCCAACTACACGCCAAGCTACAGCCCCAAATACAAATCGAGCCAAACCCCCGAACATAGACCAAGCTACAGCCCCAGATACCAACTTCACCCAAGCTATAACTCCAATACCAGTCCCAATTCCAGCCTCTGCCACCAACCTAACCCAAGCTCCCGCCCAAGCCCCAACCACAGCCATAGCCATAGCCAAAACCCCAACACCAGACCAACCCAGGGCCCTAGCCCATCTCCCCTCATTAGCCCAAGCCGCAACCATAGCCCAACTCCCAGCCCAAGCCCCAGTCACTATAAAAGCCACAGCAAAAGCCACAGCGAAAGGCTGAATATAGACCAGAAAGAAGCCTGCGACTGTGTATCCTAAGAAGCTACATAGCAGTGCGCTCTCAGGAATAGTTCTGCTTTTCATAGGTTCTTCGGCAGGGAACTGCCGTTATAACTTGTAAAGGCTTAATGAGAGAGGAATGCTGCTTCTATAGCTAGGTTTACGAGGAAAAGGTCGGAATTGTTCTGAAATCTCCATGCGATAAATGCACCACCTGGAAATACTGAGGGGCTTAATTCCGCTCACCCTAAAATTATCGGATGTAATTATTGAAAGTTCAGCGTTTGGGCAGAATGAGGATACAGTTGCTGCTCTTGGTTGCGATCCCCAGTAAATCCTCCACACTACTAACAGTCTCGATTAGAGACTTCTCCATTAGGCATAGTAGTTTTACACATAAGAGCGTTCTTGAGGTTGGCACCACTTAGGTTAGCACTCCTGAGGTTAGCACTCCTGAGGTTGGCACTCCTAAGGTTGGCAAAACTCAGGTCAGCTCCACTCAAGTTAGCACTCCTGAGGTTGGCACCAAACAAATTGGCACCGAATAGGTTTGCCTCTCTGAGGTAGGCGTTATACAGGTCAGCATATCTCAGGAGGGAGCCGCTTAGGTAAGCATGATACAGGTCAGCATATCTTAGGAGTGCACCACTTAGATTGGCATGGTACAGGTCGGCTCCACACAGGATAGCTCCAATCAAGATAGAGCCACTCAGGATAGAGCCACTCAAGATAGCTCCACTTAGGATGGCTTTACTCAGGATAGCTCGATTCAAGTTGGCTCCCCCTAGGTTGGCTCCCCCTAGGTTGGCTCCAGTCAGGATAGCTCTACTCAGGATGGCTCCCCCCAGGTTGGCATTGCTCAAGTCTGAACGAATTAGTTTAGCATTAAATAAGTTTATGCCACTCAGTTCGGCACGAATGAGGTTTATACCACTCAAGTTAGTACTGTTCATGTGAGAAAAATAAAAACATCTTTCTCCTGCTGCATAACGCTCCAGAAGTTCGTTAGCATCCATATTTGTGTTTTGGCTTTAACTAAGTTTTCCCAAAACGAACTCAGGAGTAAGCTGAGCTCAATTTTGAGCCAGTACCCAAGTGCATAAGTGGTATTGGCACATGAGATATGTGCAAGTACACCCATTAGTATGACAAGCCCTACCGCTTTACCTGGTAAGGTTTCCTTTCACGTTGAAGCTAAAGCAATGCGCGATCGCTTCCTGATACCGATTCAATTAATTTCTGACTATTTGTAAATTGTTTATTTCAATTTGTAATTGATTCAGGATTAGCTATTATAATCTCAACCCCAACCCCTCTCCTTATAAGAGAGGGGTTGGGGGTTGAGGGATTAGGTTTTTGGTTACTGAATCGGTTTTCTAGTTAGCCGGATACGGTCTTCAGCAAGAATGGGGCAATTTTGTCAATGCCAAGCACCTGTTGCACAGCCTTCAAGTTCATTGCCTCTTTGACCATGCCAAACGCCGCACCTCCTTTCTCCTCTTGGGCGACTGTGATACCTCCTGCTTGAGAAATGATCTGCAATCCTTCTGCACCGTCATGACCAAGCCCGGTTAATAACACTGCAGCAGTTGCCTTGCCATAGAACCTGGCGATCGATGTGAACGTTGCTGTGATGGAGGGACAATGCTTGTTTGTTTCTGGACAGTCTGTATAAATGAACTTGCCGCGAGAGTCTAATTCTAGATCGTTTTTCTCTGGAGCAAAATAAACGGTTCCGGGTGCGGGAGACTCGCCTACTTCGGCAATTTTCACCCTCAATGGACATTCAGAGGACAGCCAATTGACCAATCCTGACAAAACACCTGTACTGACGTGTACCGTACAAATGATCGGAAACGGGAAATTCGCTGGCAGTTGGCAAACAATCTTCTGGATGGATGGCAGAGCACCTGTGGAAGCGCCGATCGCGATCACCTTGACCCGAGAGCTAACATTGGTCATCGGCGGTTGATTTCCCGAGAATGCCCCAAATGTCATCGGCTTGGCGTTCAGCGACTGTCCTGGTCGTTTGGCAGCCACTTTCATATTAGAAAGGACTTTGATCTTGGTAACCAGCGCCGCCTTGAGTTGCTCGTAATCGGTGGGCGAATCGGTCGAAGGTTTGGGGAAAACATCTGCCGCTCCAGCTTGCAGCAGGCGAAAGACATTATCAACATCTTTCTTTTGCACAAAATTGCTGATCACCAAAATCGGTCGGGGGTCATCAGCCATGACGCGTTCGGTCAATTCCAGACCATCCATTTTTTCCATGAGAAAGTCTGTACAAATGACATCCGGCTGCGTCCTATTAATTACCTCCAGACCCTCAACACCATCGCGTGCTGTACCGACCACATCAACATCGGGGGAAGAATTGAGTAATCGTTGCAGAATTTCCAAAGCAACGGGGGAATCTTCAACCAGAACCACTCTATTTGTTGCCATTTAAATTAATGTCCTTAATGTATCTAACAAAACACCTTGCTCAAAATCACCTTTAGTGATGTAAGCACTTGCACCTGCTTGGTGTCCCTGGCGTTTGTCCTCCTCGGAGGCCAGGGTTGTCACCAGAATTACAGGCAAATCTTGGTACTCCTTCAATTGGCGAAGTTTTGCAGTAAGTCCCAGCCCATCCAGATTGGGCATTTGCACATCCGAGACCACCGCAACAAAGGTATCCGTCCTGAGTTTGTTGAAGCCATCTTCACCATCTACAGCCGCAGTGACGTCGTACCCAGCACTTTCCAAAATCCGCTTCATCTGGGTACGAATCGGGATAGAGTCTTCAACCAGGAGAATCTTTTGTTTGATTTGTGCTTGTTCCGTCAACTCCTTAACCGTGACGGAGACAATCGCCTTTCTCGCCGACTTGAACAAATCTGGAGGATTGAGCACCATGCAAACTTCTCCAGTACCGAGTATGGTAGCACCAGAAATATTGCGAACCCGTTTGAGCAACTGGCTTTGGGGCTTCAAGACGATATCTTGTTGCTCAACAATTGTGTCCACCAGTACGGCCAAACGTTCCGAGCCAATCCGTAAAATAATGCAGGGAATGGTTTTTGAAGCCGCGTGCAGTGCTTTGGTTGATGTCGGCGTTTTTACGGGCAAGCCTAATAAATCGGCTAGCCAAGAAACGGTAACAGACTCTCCCTGGAACGGGAACGTTTGGCTGCCTTGAGTTGCAAAGACTTCCTGGGGAGACACAAGCTGCATCGCTTCGACAAATCCCACAGGGAGAGCGTAGGGATGTTCGCTGACTCGCACGATCAAGGCATCCGTGGTTGACAGAGAGCTATTGAGCGTGATGCGGAACAAACATCCCTTGCTGGGTGTGAATTCCACCTGGATGTTTCCCTTGAGGCGATCGACGTTTGCCCGCACGACATCTAAGCCTACTCCCCGACCAGAAATCTCAGTTACCGTCGTGCGGGTGGAGAATCCAGGGGCAAAGATTAATGCCTGGATTTCAGCCGTTGACATTTGAGCCAGTTCTTGAGGCGATCGCACACCACGGCTCATCGCCGCCTGTTTAATCGCCTCGACATCCAAGCCGCGCCCATCGTCGATGACTTCAATGCTAACGGTGCTGCCAACCTGATAACCGCGAAGACGAATCGTTGCTAGGGGAGGCTTGCCTATACGTTGGCGTTCTTGGGGCGTTTCGATGCCATGATCGATCGCATTGCGTAGCAGGTGCAGGAGCGGGTCTTTCATTTCTTCGAGAATCCGCTTGTCTACGCTGTTGTCTCCACCTTCAATCACCAGATTGACTTGTTTGCCTTGCTGCTTGGCTAAATCCCGCACGGTACGGGGAAATAGATTAAAAATCGTGGAAAATGGCAGCAGTCGCAGAGAGTGGATGCCCGACTCTAGTTCATTGGCTACAGTTTCCAGTTTGGCGTTATCTTCAAATGTTGTAGCTCGGAGCCGATGTAGCAATACTCCTAACTGCTCCAAGCGAGTTTCAACCAAGTTGTAGAAATTTTGCAGGGGTTGCAGTTCGGTAGTTTGCAAGCGCCGTTCCAACTCGTCAAAGGTCAGACGGCTCACAAAAGCTTCCCGGTTCCACTCTTCCCACTGGGCTAGAATTTGGTCAATTTCCGAAACTCGGTCTCCAATTTGACCTTTGGTAACGGCCAGTTCGCTGGCTTGAGTCAATAACTTATCCAGCTTTTGGGATTCAACGCGAATGGTGTCAATCTGGTAATCGGGTACTAAAGCCAGAGCCTCGGCGGCGGGTTCGACGGGTTCCTTGGTTTGGACTGCATCCTTGAACGCCAAGGCTTGCTCCCCAATGGATTGGGCAGAGGCAGCACCATTGGATTGGGCAACCGTCTCCTGAGTTTGGGGCAATTCATCGCTGGAGTCAGCTCCCATGAGTTGAGCTAAAACATGGAAGACACTTACTCCTGCTGCTTGTCCAGTGACAGCTTCGTGAGCAATTTTACGAATAGCATCCAGCCCCACATAAAGACACTCAAAGATTTGGGGAGTGAAAACTCGCTCACTCCGCTTAACCGCCCCTAGAATGTCTTCTATTTGGTGGGTAAGCGTTTCCACATCTTTGACCCCTAACATCCGAGAATCGCCTTTGAGAGAGTGCGTTTCTCGGAGTAATTGCTCCAATTTGGCTTGATCTAGAGGATTTTTTTCCAGATGGAGCAATCCGGCTTCAATTTTTTGGATATGGTCAGCACTGGCTTCTTTATAAAGAGTGCGTAATTCTTCGTCTTGTATCATCATGACCAAAAAGAAAGTATGAAGGATGAAGGATGAAGGATAAAAGATGAAAATATAGAATCTACGGTAAAAGTCCCTAACGTTTTTTCAGACTTCATCCTTCACACTTCAACCTTCAGTTGACTCCTGCGTTGTGCAAGTTTTAAACAACAGCCTCAAGATTTTCAGCAGCTTTGTTGAGGTGGTTGGTCGCGTCTTTCACTTGACCGATGCCAGTAGCTGTTTCTTTTGCGCCTAAGTTGATGACGTTCATGGCGGCTACGACCTGCTGCACAGTAATAGCCTGCTGTTTAGCACTCTGAGCAATCTGTTGGGTGTTGACGAACACCTGGTTAATCGAATCGGCGATACCTGCAAACACTTCGCCCGTTTCTGCAGCCAGTTCGATACCCACGGTTGCTTTCTTGGTGCCTTCATCGGTCACCATGACGGTGGAGTTAATCGCCGCTTGCACTTCGTTAACCAGTGAGTTAATCCGTTCAGCTGACTTCTTACTTTGGTCTGCTAGTTTACGAATTTCAGCCGCGACCACAGCAAAGCCTTTACCATGTTCACCCGCACGGGCTGCTTCTACCCCAGCGTTTAGCGCTAGCATGTTCGTTTGGTTCGCCAAATCCGCCACCAGGTCAGACACTGTGGAGATTTGACCCGTTTGTTCTGAAAGTCGGATGATTTGGTTGGCGATCGCTGTTACCTGGTCTTTCAAACCCGAAATACCTTCGATGGTTCGACCTACTGTCTGAGTTCCTCCCTCAGCGAGGGCTAAAGCTTGCCTCGCACCTCCAGCAGCGCCGTCTGCTTGTCCGGCAGATTGGAGCGCAAACCCTCCCAGCTCCTCGATGATGCTCGTGGTTTCATGCACCGAGTTCGTCTGATCCAAGACGCTGCGTTCCTGCTTATCTACCGTCTCAGCAATATCTGCTGAAGACGAGGCTACCGCTTTGGCGGCATCAGTAATGGGTCCAATGATCAGACGGGTGATGTAATTCGCAACATAATAGGATACGAACAGTCCGGCTCCTATACCAACAATCAATCCACTCCAACCCACTACGGATGACAGTAGCTGAACTTGCTCTGATGCTTTTTGTCTTTGTACTACAATCTTGTCCTGTTCCTGAGCCATTTCCGCAAGCTCGGTCCTGATGTCATCCATAATCTGCTTACCCTTGTTGGAAAGCACCAGGGTAACCGCTTCTTTGTCTTTCCCAGCTTTTTTCAGATTAATTGTTTCTTCCAACTCAGCGAACTTCTGCCGAATCATCGGTTCTATCTTTTCAGCCTTCGCGCGCTGGCTTGGGTCGATGACTGTCTTTTTTAAGTCCGTAAGATGCTCTTGTGAAAATTTTCGCCCACTATCATAGGGTTCCAGATAGTTATTCACACCAGTGATCAGATATCCACGCTGTCCAGTCTCTGCATCAACTAGATCCTTTTCCACCAACCTCAGTAGTTCCTTTACTTTAAATCCTTGTTCTACCGTTAGCTGAGTTTCTTTGAAGTTAGCCTTAGACAATTCGGTTACCATCGTACTAATACCTACGACTGCAAGCAGGGCACCAAAGCCGAGCGGTACGATTTGAGCTACTGTCAGACGCCGTTGCTTTTTCTCTTTCTCTGGCATCACTTGGTTTTGGATCAGTTGCATTACGTTCGTCATTTTTTGTTCTCCAAAGTTACTCAAACATTAATCTTGAAATCTAAAGTTTTGAAGATAAATAGCTAACTATTTTATCCTCATACTTTATCTGTGACACTATCTCAATCAAGCCTGCTCATTCACAACTAACTCTCCCTGGCTAAAAAGTTTCGGTAAATCCAAAACTCTCAGTATCTTTTCCTGGAAAAAAGCAGTTCCTCGGATGTAATTCTCACCAAAATTTGACAAGATGCCGGATAACGGTGTCATGTCAGTTGAGTTGATAGAGACCATCTCTAACACTCGATCTACGGGCAATCCGGCAACAATATCATCAACCTGAATCACCACTGCTGGAGAACCCACACTAACTGGAGCGTTGGGGATGTTTAAAGCATTCCGAATATCAACTAAGGTGACAATTTCCCCTCGCAAATTTATGTTTCCGACTATGTGGTTCGGGCAGCAGGGAATTGGCGTCAAATCACCAATATTAGTGAACTCCCGCACTAGTTCTAAGTCCAGCCCGAAGTATTCGTTACCCAAGCCAATCACCGCTAAGGACATCAGCTCGTTTGACAGGTTTAAGCCTTCAATTTGCTGCCTGAGATTATTGGCTCTAGCCCTAAAAATTTCCCTTTCTTTGGGGGTAGAACTGGGACAGTACAGGTCGTAGAAGCTGGAAATAATTTTGGATGTTTGGAGTTCCTCATCTTGCTCCAATACTTCCTGTTCTAGCTGCTCTTCTACATCACTGGTTAGAAATGCTGGTACTATATCTAGCTGAGTTTGTGCGTCCCAAATCAAGGGAAGTACAGCATCTGGTTCGCGAATTAATGTTTTAGAGTCGAGCAGTAAAATGTTGCCTGTATCTACCTTAGCAACTCCAGCAATAAATGTGGTGTTGATATCGTTAAGAATTCCAGACGAAGGTTCGGTTTCGATTACTTCATCATTCAGTTCTAGCACTTCATTGACTTGGTGAACCACCATGCCAATTTGCATATCCTCCCACTGCATAACAATAACATAATCGCTGAGATTGCAACCTTTAACCGGAGTATCTTGGACTAGATCGAGATGTATTATCGGTACAATTTGCTCTCGAAAGTTAAGAATTCCGATAACATCAGTAACGGCTTCGGAGAGGGGTGTCAGTTCCGGAAGCGGAAAAATTTCCTGAACCAATGCTGCCTCAATTCCGTATTGCGAATCGTGCAGGCTAAACGTTAGATATTCCTTATTTTGCATAGCAATAGTTTTGAAGGATTCAGGAGTTGAGGAGGGTTGGAGAGAGAGTTGGCACTACTGTTGTTTTTTCAACACATTTATCCACAATTTCGAGTAACTGATTGGGTTCAACTGGCTTGATTAAATAATGAGTTGCACCGGCAATTTGACCTCGGAGTTTATCAGAGAATTTATCTCGTGCCGTGAGCATAATAATGGGCAGATTCTTGAATTTTGGAAGGCTGCGTACCTTGCGGCAGAATTCCAAGCCATCAATCTCTGGCATAGTGACATCCAATAAGAGCAGTGCGATTGGAGTGGTATTTATCACCTTCAGGGCATCCACAGCATTACTTGCCAGCAACACCTGATAGCGATCGCTCAAAGCCCGCTTGATTGTGGTTTGCACGATCAGAGAGTCATCGACACTCAGTACAATTGGACATGACTTGTTACTTGCAGGAACTCCTTGAGTTGCAGGTGCATCTCCCTCGAAGGTGACCCACCCCGATATTGCCCATGCCATATAAGACCGCGCTACTTCCAGAGGGTCTTGGTCTAATTGCTCGGCAATATCAATAAGCGATCGCACCCCATCCACCCACTGCTGTAGATGCTGCTGCGCCTTGTTGTCTGTAACTGCAAACAGACCGCTTGGTGAAAGCCGAGGAACAGCATCCATTGAGGGGACAACAGGAGCAAGTGCAGCCCATTCCTGTTGGCGCATCGTGACATCTTGCGTTACTTTAGACCAGTCCAGACCGTGACCGTCTTCGCCATAACTAAGGTCAAACTCCTCAGTGGAATCTAACTTTAGCTGTCCGGGATAAGGCAATGCTTGCTCTAGCACTTGCACAACTTGATCGTAGACAGTGATTTCAATCTCCTCCCATTTGAACACTCGTATCCGAACGATTTGTTCTAAAAGTTCTCGAAACGATGAGGAGTTATTTAACTTTTGCCTTGCGTATTTGATAGCAGTGTCAGCCATCTTACGCTGGAACTTAATCCCAATCATCTTTGCAAGTTCTTGATTATTGTCGGGAATTCTTACTCCACCGTAAATAATCTGTCCGTTTTTCAAAACTAGAACACAAGACCTTTGCTTTTGATCGGGACTTACAGTTGTGTCTATATAAATAGTGTCACTGACACGCTTATCTTGTAAATCCCAAAGCAAATTAAGTAATTGCCCAGATTGATACTGTGATACTTCTAGCATTCTTGTAATTTCCCAAATGGCTGCTTGCAAATGCTTGTGCTAAGGATATTGCTAGTACCTAGATTAAAGATGCTTTCTAAACCAGCAGGATTCCTGTCATTAATGACCAGTTATCAGTTGGCTTTCGAGTGTACAAAGTCTTTAGTTAATCTGCCTATATAGCTACTACCTTGTGTACTTATTGCAATTGCAAGCCGCTATATAGCTTTGTTCCATAACAGATGTAGAACGTCTCTCTAACAATTTACTAGGTGCGTAAAAAACCCGATAGTAGACCCAAGTTCGGCATCAAGTGTTTTGTCAGCCAATCAAAACCTTGTCCTAAATCTTCTCTCACTATCTATGAGGATTGAGAGAATCGCTAAACGGAATTAACAACAAATGAAATTGGAGTTGAAAAATAGATAGCCCTACTGTATCTGGCTCTTAGACCCGCTGCATTGAGATGAATGGAGTCACCCTACCTCGGCTTTCATCTTGCAGAACTTTGAATCCAAAATTTACTCCGCTTCTTTGATGTTATTTCAACCAGATTGAATCGACAACGAATTAAAGTTTATTTAATTATTGTTTATACTTTCTTTTGGAGAAAAAGCCCAATTTTAAGAGATTATTTACCCGAGGATGAGTACTAAAAATTGATAGGCTTTCGTCATACAAGTTTGGCAATCGTAATACATACAAATAACAGGTTTCTTAGAAGATTACAGCTTCTCAGTGATTGTTTGTCAGAGGTCGAAAACAATAGATATTGACAGAATTTGTAATACAAAAATTGATAAATGTTATACCCGTCATACAAGGCAATGCTCAGAAAAATACGGCTTATTAAGTGGTTGTTTACTAAAGATTACAAATAGCGAAAATGATAGGTTTGCCTGATACTAAAGCCTACAATTGTCATACTTATGATGTATAGCAAAAGGCAGGGGGCAGCACTTCGACACGCTCAGTGACCAGGCAGAAGGCAGAAGGGATGCATATTGACGGGTCTTGGTTTCAGTCTTTGGCTTTGTCCTAATTCGCTTGGCGACTGCTATAAGCAATGCACTGTGGTTCCAGCGGTAGCATCATTAGACCTCTTGCAAAAGTCGATTTTCTCCCCCCAGCTCCTCACTAAAGCTCCGGCCAATTTGGGGGGGGGGAGAATACATTCCCAACTCTTAGGTCGAATGGCACTGACTCAAGAACTCTCATCAATACCAATCAACCTTTGTGCAGGGGGTTTGGGGGAGGCACTCGTCCCCCAATGGGGGTTTGGGGGAAGCCCCCCAATCTTGGTTTCTCCAAAAAATGACAATTTTTCGCTTAAGTCAGTGCCATTGATCTTAGGTCAGTGCCATTAGTCTTAATACATAAGGTAGAATCCCGCCATGACGGTAGTAATCGACCTCGATCGCCGTATCGATCCGAAGCAGTACTAGAACGTCTTTCTCTTCTCCCGACGGGTACTTTATCGAGAGCGAGAGCGTCTTGCGGGGAGCGATACCGCTTTCCAAGCCCTTGAGAGTAAATAGCTCCGCCCCAGTCAGCCCTAAACTAGCGGCATTCTCCCCCTCTAAGAACTGGCAGGGCAGTACCCCCATGCCGACCAAGTTGCTCCGGTGAATTCTCTCAAAGCTTTGCGCGATAACCGCTCTGACTCCGAGGAGCTTCGTTCCCTTCGCCGCCCAATCCCTGGAACTGCCAGTACCGTACTCCTGTCCCGCAATGACTACAAGGGGAGTATCAGAGGCTTGATACCGAATTGAGGCATCATAAATCCCCATCCGCTCTCCGCTAGGATAGTGGACGGTCACGCCTCCTTCAGTTCCGGGAACCATTAAATTTTTAATTCGCACGTTTGCAAACGTACCGCGAACCATTACGTGATGATTGCCGCGACGGGAACCGTAGCTATTGAAATCCTCAACAGCGACTCCATGCTCTTGGAGATAGACTCCCGCTGAAGAACTCGCTTTAATTGCACCTGCGGGGCTGATATGGTCAGTGGTAACCGAATCTCCAAATATTGCTAGAGGTCGGGCATCGATAATGTCAACGACCTTATCGGGTTCCCTGCTGAACTTCTCAAAATAGGGAGGTTCCTGGATGTAGGTGGAGGTAATATCCCATTCATACACCTCGCTACCAACCTGAGGAATTTGATTCCAAAGCTCGTTCTTGTCCTCAACATTGCTGTAGAGACGCTGATAAGTACTGGGGTCGAACGCTGATGCAGTATGTGCACCGATTTCCTCTAAGGTGGGCCAGATCTCCTTCAAATAAACGTCCTTGCCCTCCTTGTCCTTTCCTAGAGGTTCGTTCACCAAATCGACCTGCATATTTCCCGCGATCGCATAAGCTACCACAAGCGGAGGACTCATCAGGAAGTTGGCTTTGATACTCTGGTGTATCCGCGCTTCAAAGTTACGATTCCCCGAAAGCACACTAGCCGCGACAATATTCTTCTGCTGGAGAAGCTGCTCAATAGCAGGCTCTAGTGGCCCGGAATTACCAATACAAGTCGTGCAACCGTAACCCACCAAATTGAAGCCTAACTCATTGAGATAGTGTTGTAGCCCGGTTTTCTCCAAGTAATCCGTCACTGTACGCGAACCCGGTGCAAGCGAGGTTTTCACCTTGGGATTCACGGTCAATCCCCGTTCTACTGCTTTCTTGGCAAGAAGTCCCGCTCCCAGCATCACACTGGGATTGGAAGTATTGGTGCAGGAGGTAATCGCCGCAATCAGCACATCCCCGTGGGCAATCTTCAGATCAGTTGTCGGAAACTGCTCACGAAGTGCCTGTTCCTGCTCGTCCGGCAGCACCTCCTCAATCCGATCTGGAGTCGGACGATTGGTCATCATCTCGATCTCAGTGATAGCGCTTGTGTCTTTCGTACTTTGGTTTCCAGCACCTATTGGTACTGTCTCAGGTGCCTGCTCGCCTCCACCTTGATGCGATCGCTCGATATCGATATCTTTTGTGTTTCTAAACTTGACGCCTATCTCGGAAGCGGGTTTACCATACCCCGTTGCCGTCTGGGATTGCAGCGTCTCTAGGAAACTCTGTTTTACGTTTGAGAGAGCAATTCTATCTTGAGGGCGCTTTGGGCCAGCGATGGAAGGCGTG
>DATNPI010000004.1:0-12322 GCA_036703325.1 Coleofasciculaceae cyanobacterium | reverse complement strand
GATTAACCCTGTCTGGCTGGTGACATGATCCAACAGTGCTAGACGTGTCCTCGGTGACACTCGCTCCATCACCGCCTCAACTACCTGATTTGGAGACTCAAGCGGAAACGGTACTGTCGCTACTACTATAGTTGCCCCAGTTCGATTTGCTATAAAATCTAGTGCATTGCGGCAGGCGTTGTACTCCTGGTTAGTGGTTAGTAGTTCGTCGCCTGGGTTGAAGAAAAGCGATCGCTCTTGCGCGTTGCTATAAGCAGATCGCAAAACCGAATTAACACCCGTCGTTGCATTTGGGACAAACACCAATTCATCAGCATCCGCACCAATAAAGGTTGCTAGCTCACTTCGCGCCACGTCTAGCAATCCTTCATACTCTCGCATAAAAAAGCGTAGGGGTTGCTGTTCCAGTTGCGATCGCAATCGTTGTTGCGCTTCCAGTACTGGTAGAGGACAGGCACCATAGGAACCATGATTGAGAAAGGCGATGGTTGGGTCTAATGACCAGAACTTTGCCCAACTGTTGGGTTCACCCTGAAAAGAGGCTTTGTCAATCATTAACGAGATTCACGAAAGGATAGGGGATGAGCGAGGATACTTTGATTGAGATTTTGCAGGCTAATAGGCTGATGCGATCGCCTCAAGAAGTCACTGCCTTTGAAAATGCCCTAGCTGAACTGGCAGAAAATCCCAAAAATGAATACTTGCCTTCCCTGCATCTTATTCTGGATGATGGGTGCGAGCATCAAGAGGTAATGTTTGGTCTAGTTCACTTTCTGGAGTCGTTTGACGTAAAAGAGCAGCTTGAGGCATTTGTTTTTGTTGTCCCGCAATTAATTGCTACTGCTCCAGATTGGACAAAGATTCTCCATAACCGAATATTGAATGATGATTCAGCCTGTCGGTTATATAAGGAGATTTTGCAGGAGATTAACTCCAGAAGTCAGAATTTCTTTCGTCAATTGCTAGAAGATAGCGCGACAAATCAATTAAACCAATTGGCTTCACAATCTGAGCTGGCAATTAAAAGCTGAGTGAGTTGTACTGCCTGTGGAAGGCTCAAGCGCAGATCGCGCTTTGCTGCTGCTGTGGGATTAAGGTGCGATCGCGAAGCGCAAATCGCCAAATCGCCTTACTAGGGGGGAGTGATCGCTGCTCTAAAATGAGTTCTGCAATCTCTAGAAATATCAGATAGAAGCCCAAATTTGTTGAATTTTGGCTTTTACTTTTGCCCAATCAGTCGGGGTTAATTTTCCTAGCTTACGTTCTACCAAACGCTTCTCTAGTGTGGCAACCTTGTGTACCCGAACGTATGAACGTAGCAGTAAACCTGCTTGTTTCCACTCTGCAAGTTCTATATCAAAATCTGTTGGAGCAATTTGGCTGGTGATTCGAGCAACAATAATGTCCTCATCACCTGTATCCAGAAGTACCAGTGCGGGACGACGCTTCGAGCCTACTGCGTCTACAAAGGGGAATGACAGCAGGAGAACTTCTCCTGGTTGGTAATTCTGCATAACTCAGATTGTGTCGTAGATGGCGTCTGCCTCGCTGTACCCAGAAAAGAATTGCTCTGCTGTCAATTGTGACCAGGCAGTTTTTTCAGCGCTATCCACCGATTCCGAGGTATTCGCCTCAGCCGTTGTTGCTTGCGGTACTTCCTCAGTAACCCACTTTATTAGCTTTTGTGCTAATTCGGTAATACGCCAACCCTGTAGTTCAGGGGAATATTCAATAGATACAGCATTCGTATTAAAGTTAGGTTTATTTACAAGACCAAGTTGGCGTAAGCTCTGACAAACCACAAGGGCATCTTCTGGACTACATCGTAGCCTTGCTTCAATTTCGGCAGTAACAAGAAAAGTCGGTTCAATGTGTGGCTTTTCATCACGCACTACCTGGAGTGCAATCATTTCCTCGTCTGATAGTTGGGAGAGAATACGAAGGAGAGCAAGCTTACCAGTGAACTGGCTAGTTGGGGGTATAAGTGAATTAACCAACGCTTTAGCTAGAGCCTGCCGTTTCAGCTCTGATTTTGATTTAGAGGCAATATCCATCGCTTGAACAAACAGTTCTATGAATTCATCCAAGCTCAATGCAGGCTCATTGAGTTTTGCGTTAGTTTGGTGAATTCTTTCATTAATCTGTTCTTTTAATTCATCAAGCAACTTATTCTGCTGCTCTCTTCCCCATACAGAACCGATGAAACCGCTCACTGTTGCTGCCAACACTAAGGGAACAGGGGAAGATAAAAGAGTAAGTATCTGTGGCAAACCAGCAAGTCCAAGATCCCAAATACTCTTCAAACCATTCTGTACCTTGATTCTCAATTGCGTCTCTTCCTCTTCCTGTTGGGCAAGCTTGAGAGCCTCTTCCGGATTTAAGTTGAGATTATTTGCTAGTTCGTCAGTACCTTCATCTATTCCATGTGTGCTCATACCATTGACCTGAACTGATTACCAACATATTACTGAATGCGATCGCCTGTAAGATTGTGTCTCAGGCGACTACTAGCTTCATTAATCAAGTCTTCTGATTGCCAGAGTTCTAATCGTGCAGCGCCATCCGCACTCGCTATGGCTAAGTATTTTCCATCACAACTGAAAGCCACAGCGCTCACAGCTTCCTTATGGAGTATGCGAGAAACTTCCAGACATTGGTTTACTTCCCAGACACGGACAGTTTTGTCAGAACTTGCTGTAGCAAGGTATTTGCTATCAGGGCTGAAAGCAACAGAGCATACCTCGCCTTGATGTTTCATGCAGTGAACTTCTTGCCAGTCACTCACTCTCCACAATCGAGCAGTTTCATCTGCCCCTGCTGTCGCCATATACTCTCCATTTGGACTGAAGGCAACAGTCCACACAGCGTTCTTGGGGTTCTGGATATTCTGGAGAATAAACACAATCTTTTAATTCAGAGTTTCATAATCAATGGTTCGCGCTGCAATCAGCTCTGGTATGGGCTAAACGTTTGACTATCTTTCCAGTAGACACTTCCCACACAAGGATAACTCCATTCAAACTTCCTGCGGTTAGAAGTTTCCCGTCTGGACTAAAAGCGATTGACTCTACCGTGCCCTCATGGGGCAGGTTTCTACGAGCGTTGCCAGAAGGAAATTCCCATAACTTAACACTGCCATCCTTACTTGCCGTAGCCACATAATCTCCTAAAGGGCTAAATGCAATATCCTGAATCTGAACAGTGTTTTGTCCGTGCGTCAACATCACAGTTCGGCTGTCGATCTCCTTCCACTTCGATATCGAGGCGGTGTTGCCTTTGCTTACAACGGCCATATACTCTCCATCTTGGCTGAAGGCAACTTTCACAGGCTGTTCATCAGGTATGCAAGGAACTTGTTTGCCTGTAGTCATTTCCCACACTTGGAGAGTACCATCCTTACTTAAAGTGGCTAGATATGTTCCAGCAGAACACTGCGTGGTAGCAAATGTGCTGGCTGATTTTGTATCAAATCTAAAGCCTGGGCTGCTAAATCAAGGGCAAGAGTCTTTTTTCGCTCCTGTTCACTCGGAGATTCCCAAAACTCCGGCTGTAGTGTAGGGAACTGCGCTTTCCATGATGGGTAGTCGTCTCTCCACAACAAGAACTGCGTTGTCCAAAGCCAACTCCACAATAGTTCATACTTGCCCCTACCTCTGCCTTTGCGTCCAAAATCACAACCGTAAGGCTTCTCTGGACTTTTAGTAAACGCCTCATATACATGCTTCAGGTAAGCATCGAGGGTTGAAATCTCTATGCCCCTGTTTTTGGCGATAATTTTTCGATCGATTCGTCCCTCATAGGGAAATCGCCATCGGAAGGCTTGCCTCTGCATCCCCTGCAAGGTGAAGGCATCAGCAATATCGTCTAGAAATTTTTCCCGCGATTTATTCTGCTGTTCCAGCACGCCAGTACAAGCAATCTCATTTCTTCCTAATTTAATCCTAATTTCCTCGGATGCCCCTATAAGAGGAAATTTATAGGATTGTTGCAGTAGAAAATCAACAAAAAAAAATACAGGAGAGAAAGCAATGGAGTTTTTTCAGTATGTGTCCCCAGAAATTTCAGAGGATTTTAACCACTGGGCGAGTGTTACATCTCGTCATAGCGATCGCATAAAAGAACTCGAACTAAAACGCGACATCCTCACCACTGCCAAAGCAATGATTGACACCCTGATGTCAGACGCGTTGGCGAAGCCTGCCGGAGGCATCGCATCTCCTGAATCTGATATAGTATTTGGTCGCTCTGATAGTCGAGCCTCACTCTTCAAAGCAATAGACGAAACCAAAGAACGACTAATTATTGTCTGCCCTGGGCTGAGTCTAAGAAGTATCGACGATGGATTACTTCTAAAATTTATCGCTCTCCTCACTCAAGGCATTCGCATTGATATCGGTTGGGGCTATAAGTATGACATCGGCAAAATCATCAGCATTACTGGAGATGGCAGACCTACCATTACCGCTGACGCATGGCAAAACTACAGTGCCTTACCCACCCTGCACAAACTCCAAGCCAATTATCCCAACCTATGCCACCTTAAATTGATGGGAACTCATGCGA
The DNA here is from genome assembly GCA_036703325.1 of Coleofasciculaceae cyanobacterium. GTDB lineage: Bacteria > Cyanobacteriota > Cyanobacteriia > Cyanobacteriales > Coleofasciculaceae > DATNPI01. The sequence goes on along the minus strand of DATNPI010000004.1, from coordinate 7,759 downwards.
AGTATTGGGTATGCGATGAAAAATTCGCCTATGTAGGCAGTCACAATGTCCTCAGTTCAAACACCAGCTACCTAGACTTATCGGGTGACGAAGTGGGAACTCTACATAAATCCCCTCGCAATATCCAGCTGTTGATTAACTGCTTTAAAAATCAACCTGACCTATCCACTTCTGCTCACCGATCGCAACGTCCAACTGCCTAAATACTGCTGAGTATTCCACAATTGACAAAATGCGATCACGTTTCCTGTGTGAGGTGCGATCGCCTACCTTATCAGCCAACCTAATCGCACTTTGAAATCACACCAGAGGAATGCGATCGCATTCCTTCCAGACAATTCCCTAAAATAGAAGAATTGAGCAGCAAAACAGCAACTTTGAGCTGATGAAGCATTGGCTAAGGCATTACACCGAGCAATCAAGGAGAGTTAATTGAAATGGTCAGTTCAGCTATTGAATCAACAGAAATTAAAGTCAGTGAAGCTCACAAAAATTCTCTAGAAGAATGGATGCAAAACCCACTAGAGGATACGGAGTGGGTAGATGGGGAATTAGTGGAGACAAAAGGCACGACACTCAAACACAGTCGAATTCAATCAAAGTTAGATTCTTATTGGCGAACTTACAAGGACTCTAGTGGACAGGGAGGAGAAGTTTATACAGAAGCCCCCTGTCGCACCAATAAGCAGGGACGTAAACCTGATGTTGCCTATCTCACCCCTGAACTAGTGGAACAGTTTGGTGAAGCGGCTGTATTGCCTCAGAGTTTCCCCTTGAGTGCTGAAATTGTCTCACCTACAGACTTGGCTGAAGAGGTAATTGCCAAAGCTCAAGAGTATTTGCTCTCAGGTGGTGAGGAAGTCTGGCTAATATTCCCTGAGAACAAATGGATGATTGTGGTTACTCAGAACTAGCAGCTTGTTTTCACGTCTGGTAAAACCGTTAGCACTCAAACCATTCTGCAAGGCTTTAGTCTTGTAGTAGATGAGTTATTAGCCTAAAAACAAGGTAAGAGGATCGCGATGCTCCTTTGAAGCCGGTTCGCTAACGGTACTAGCAAGCTGATCACTACAATCCAATTACAACAAAGGTCATTTCGATTTTGGATTTTGGATTTTGGATTTTCCCCACAGATGAATCTGGGGGCTTGTAACCAATCTTCTCCTGAGTCATGTAGTTTCAGGAGTTTAGCGGAAGACCCTCTGGCACTAGACAGATATGCGATCGCTTAAATCGCCTATCTGCCTCTAAAATTTTATCAACTCCCCAGGCCGGACTCGAACCAGCGACCAATCGGTTAACAGCCGACCGCTCTACCACTGAGCTACTGAGGATTGTGTAGCTAACGTTTGTCACGATTACCAATAGTAGCGACAAAGGATACGTTTTGGCAAGCACTCTCGCAAATTTTCCTGAAAACGCTGGTGGCAGGTCGCTGCGACTCTTAGTATGAAGGTAGAGCTATGCTATTTTTGTCCCATCTGTCTTCTCACGTTCCATGCTGACACATCACCGCAGGCCTGTTTGTCTTTCCCTCGTGTCTACCGACCTGCCGGTTTGGTCTACTATCGAAACTGCCGCTACGCTATACCAAAAAGACCAAGAGCGATTTCACCTGCTGCTGAGTGAGCCAGCCCTTCCTGAGTGGGAACCAGAACAGACAACGACTGGCGATACCAAGCAGCCAAAAAGTAAACCTCTGCGACTTCTGTGGCTAGAAATATCACCTTATCGGGTGATAATGACAATGCAGGAAAACGGTAGATTGAGTTATCGTCACCTTTGGGAGCAAGGGATTTACGGCATTAGCCGCTATTGGTTGCAAGGAGACTCCCTCAAGGGATTCGAGTCATTGCGCCTACGAAATTACACTCGGAGTTTAAAGCTAGAGGGTCGCCCTTTACCTCAACATCTGTACCTGGAATATGAGCTGTGGTCAGACAAAATCCAACTGGGTCGCTATGTCTTGAATCTACAAATTCATCACTAGTGCCGCTCCTAAGGAAAGTCAAAACCCTCCGGGCGCGCCTCCCTGTTCGGGCCGCAGGTTCCCGAACCAGGCGCGGTCAAAAGTCCTTTAAGTCTGACTACGAAGAAATTCTCTGTAGTATAATGTAATTTTCGTACTACAGAAAGCGGACTGCTAGAAACTCATCATTGGGTTATGTTAGCGCTGCTTTGTCAGGAGCATCATGGCAAAATTTCGGGATATCCTCAATTATTACCGCCCCTACTGGGCAGCATCGAGTCTTAGCATTGCCGCAACCAGCATTTTTGAAATTGTCGATCTAGTTGTGCCCTACGTGATTGGCCAGATTCTGAATGTCCTCTCTGGACAAACGCTGGATGGGTCGCTACAAAACTTGGTGAATAGCATCGCAGTGCTTACCCAAAGGCGCACCGATCAGTTCTTATCCCTGGCTGTTCTCCTGGGCTTAATTTGCATCGTTACTGTAGTCAGAGCGCCAATTCAACCTTGGTTGAGCACTTGGTTTCACTGGGATATTGCTTTGCGATCGCGTCGGGATCAATCCCACAAAGCTCTTGAAAAAATCCTCACTCTGCCACTAGAATTCTACGACGAAAATAATCCCGGACGTATTGCTGGACGAGTTGCCAGAGGCATCACTAACCACACTTGGACTTACCCTGAAATCGCAGGACAGCTAATTCCCAAACTCGCACGAGTCTTGGGAATTTTTGTGATCATCTGGTTCATTGAGTGGCGCATCGCTATTTTGTTTTTGATTTCCTTCGTGTTTATCTTGAGCTTCAGCCTTAAAGACCTTAGAGAACTGATTTCTAAGGAAGAACGATTAGATAGACATCAAGAAAATACCGAAAGTCGTACCTCAGAAATTGTCACTAACGTCAAAACCGTTAAAGCTTTTGCCACCGAAGCCGCAGAACTGAAACGACAGCAAGAGCGCTTAAACCGTGAACTGAAGGTAGTCTTGTTTAGTATCCATTTAGGTTATGTAAAACTCGCTACCTGGCAAAGAACTGTCATTCAAATTTGTGTTTTTGGAGTGCTAGCTCTCACCCTACTGGCTACGGTACAGGGACACATATCTTTGGGACACTTTGTCACGACTTTAACTGTGTCTAGCATGGCTTATGCCGAGTTAGAACCTATCAGTCAGCTTGCCGAAGTCTTTGCTCGTCGCTATGCATCGATGCTGCGATTTCATGAGTTTATGCAACAGCCAGTGGGAAAAGATTCTGTCGGTATTTTTCTGGATTCAAACGATATTGCCAAGTCCTATCAATTTACTGGAAAAGTCGAGTTTTCTCATCTGAGTTTCAGTTATGACTCTAGACGTCCAGTATTACAAGACGTTGATTTACTGATTGAACCCTATCAAACCGTAGCACTTGTAGGGCGATCGGGTTCGGGTAAGTCTACGCTGGTAAAACTCTTGTTTCGGTATTTTGAACCGAATGAAGGTCATATCTTAATGGATGGTATAGACATCCGCAATCTGGATATTACTGGCTATCGGAAGCGTTTGGCGATCGTTCACCAGGAAGTGGATGTTTTTAACGGCACTCTACTGGATAACCTCACCTACGGCAACCGCAGCGTTAGCCTTGTGAAAGTTCAAGAAGCTTGTCGCATTGCCAGAGTAGACGAGGTGATTGAGCAACTGCCCCAGGGTTATTACACTATTGTCGGTGAGCGAGGTGTACGGCTATCAGGTGGACAGAGACAACGGCTGGGAATTGCCCGTGCGCTGTTGGTGGAACCAGATGTCTTAGTCTTTGATGAGGCGACTTCCAGCCTGGACTATGAGTCTGAGCGCTCAATTCAATTGGCGATGAAGAGTATTCAGGGCACCCGCACTACAATTATTATTGCCCACCGACTCAGTACGATTAGGGACGCTGATAAAATTGTGGTTCTCGACCAAGGTCGGATTGTGGAAGTGGGGAGCCATGAAGAACTCCTGAACCGCGAAGGGATTTACCGACGTCTGCACTCGCTGCAAGAAACAGGTGAGTTGATGTGAACTACCTACGCTCGCCCGATAGGGGAGCGTAGGCTTATGAGAAGCCAAATCTTATCGATTGATTAAGCGGCACTAACCGCTGCCTTTACAGAGCGCTGTTCCTGCTCCACCACAAACACATTTGCGTAAAGGTTAGCAATGATTTGTTTGCCTTCAAGGGTCAGTTCTAAGTACCGCAAGGCCTCTGTGATGTAGGGATACACCCCGTTCCAATAAAACTTGGAATAGTTCTGGCGCAAATCTCCTGGATGACGATAGCCCAAGGCTTGATTCACGCCGGTTTCTTCAAACTCATAGTACAAGGCGCTAATCTTCTTGAGGTATCGCGGGTCACTCAGCTGACCGATTAAGTCAGCGGCTCTTACCAAACCAGGAAGTTTAACTTTGTCTTGATGGTCTTCATCCTTGGGCACCGGAAAACGAGTCAGTTCAATGTTGAGCTTAATTTCCTCGGCATCAATCAGGACGTTGCCGCCAAAGCGTTCCTCAATAAACAGTTTTCCCCGGTCTACATGGTAGGGAGTCAAGGACGCATCAGAAGCGCCTGGGGGTAGAGACACCATCTCATCACCTGTACCCGTGGAATACAATCCTTCATGAATTCGGTCTTGTCGGCAGACTCCTTTAACGTAGCCGATGTCATGGCAGAGCAAGGAGATAATGCCATGCATCCAGTCTTCACAAGAAATACCACCCTCACGGATGTGCTTGCCTCGCAGAATTTCTTGTCCGACTAAAGTGACTAAAATGGTATGTTCAACATTGTGATAAAGGGCATCGCTATTTGCGATGTTTTCCAAGGCCATGCCACCTGCCCAACCAATGATTTCTGCATAGTTAGACTTCCAGCCTCCGTAGGTGCGACGGTAGCCTTCTCGAATCTGTTGAACAAAGTTATCAATGAGTAATTGTGTAGGGTCAAACATGTAGGTTTCTCCCGAAAGGAGTCATCAGGGAATTTAGGTTTATCAAGCAGAAACTGAACGAGATTATCAAGTTACGGCTAAGGAGGGAACGATGGGGTGAGGGCACTATACCCTCAATTAGCAATCTTTTCAAAGAATTTATATATCAGTGTTGGCTTTCAAAAGTGCAGGTTGTGACGCCGTGGGTAGATAGTGCTTGGTGTCTTCTCTTACAACGTTCTTCTACGAGTGCCGCAATTAGCGCCTAGTGGTCAGCTACAGTCAGTCAGGGAGAAGCCTGACGACGGGCTTTGGGACTAATGGATGCAGACGCATTAGCAGTAGCGGTTCCTAAGGAGCCTCGCGGCTGTACAGGGCGTGTGCTTGGCATACACACCTTACCCTTTAGCTGGAGTAAATAAATCGAAGAGTTCGCCAAGCCGATGAACTGGGGGCTGCATAGCGACGAAAACTGAACTCAATGTCTCCAATGTAATCAAAATCTCGCGGCAGGTTGGTGATGAGGGCTTTTAAGCAAAAGTGATAGTTTGAGGTCAGCCCTGTGAGGTGAATCACAAACTCAGGATTAAACCAATTTAACAATAGGCTAGGGACTGCTGGGCTGCATCAGGTTTAAATTTTTGCACGAGCAATGGCGATCGCATCACCTCTACTGTACTCGTTCGGCATGGCTGAGGCGATCGCTTTGTCGCTTCAGTACGTCAAGCCTGCCGTCTGGCTTATTGGGAATTGGAACAATATATCAACGGCTAAACAGTTTGGAATCGGTAATAAGGTGATATAAAACTTCTCTCTAATAATTAATGGATTTTATTGAGAAAAAATGATATAATTTTGGCTTGCGTTTATGGTTGTTATAAGTTCTGCAACTACAAAGAGAACCCCAACCTTAAGGACGGAGCTACGAAAGCGAGTGACTAGCTGACGGTGAATAGCGCTATTCTTTGTCAGCCTGGTTAAATCCAGACTCTGGGAAGTTTAACAGCGAGTTAATCTAGACACGAGTTCATCCTGTAAACCCGATGCTTCAGGTAAGAGAATGTTTTTCGTTTCAAGGTTTAAACCAGGAGGAAACACAAGAATTTCCTTACCCTGTCGTCGCGCCTTCTGATGTAGCGCGATCGCTTCACCATAGCTGAAATATGAAATGGGAATCCAGAAGTCGCTGTAATAGCAAACTACAACCGGACTAGTTTTGCGTTCTCCTGTGGGGAGCGGATTTTGCCAGGGTGAGTCCACGAGCAATAGACCCTAAGTCTTAAATATGTTCATCTATTGCATGGTGAGCGTCATACATAGGTATTACTAACTACCTACGGTAATAATCCTAGAGACATATATTTGAATAGCTCACCCACATAACCATCAGCCTTTGGGTATAGGCGATAGAGAATGGTGTCATACAATCAGCCTTCAGGCAAGATCTTCCTACCCTAAGGTCAACTATTCAAAGGCTAACGGAAGTATTGCTAATGGCAAAAAGGCAATTAGCAATTGACCCAGCTAATTTTAGATTTTGGACAGGACTTAGGCATTTTAACGAAATTATGTCATTCTGAACGAAACGTAGTGTAGTGAAGCATGACACTCAGGTGTTGCGTAAGTCCTGTTGGATTGAGTTCGACTAATCGATCACAAGCCTTATCTCCAAGTTGTTACTCCACCGCACCATGCTTTTTGAGGAGTTCTACCACTTCCTTAAAATTGGCTTTTGCTGCCAAGCGTAGTGGAGTGTTGCCATCCTTGTCTGTTGCATTAACATCTGCGCCTTGAGAAATGAGCGGCGTTAGTGCATCGCCGTTGTGGGAAGGAAACGGTTGGGCTACTGCTGCATCATGTAGTGGGGTCCTGCCCTTTTTGTCTTTCGCGTTAGCATCTGCGCCCTTAGCTAAGAGCAGTTTTAGCACATTCACGTTGGCAGATCGAGCCGCCCAGTGCAGCAGCGTCATGCCATAGCCATCCTTTGCCTTCACAGAAGTGCCTTTTTCCAGGAGTAGTTCTACCATCTTCGGGTTTGAGTATTGTGCTGCCAGAGACAGCGGTGTTCTACCATCCCGACGCTTGGCAAACGGCTGTGCACCCTTGAGCAGTAGTAACCCTGCCACGTCAACCCTGGATACTCCATGCAGTGGGGTACTGCCGTCATTATCTTTAGCACTTGCCTGTGCGCCGCGATCAAGTAACAGCTTGACGGTTGCTGTATTCTGGGCAGTTGAACTCGCCATATGCAGCGGAGTTAGGCCACTATGATCTTTGGCATTGACCTGTGCCCCCCGATCCAAAAGCAGTTTTACTATATTCCTCGTAGTTGAATCTGCTGCTGCTAGGTGGAGTGGGGTTTTGCCATCCCCATCTAGGGCGTTGATATCTGCACCCTTGGAAATCAGCAATTGTGCGATCGCAAGCGTTCTCACGAGATGGAGTGAGGTTTTGCCGTCAACAAACTTGTAATTAACATCCGCACCCTTATCAAGTAACTTCTCTACGATGTTCTTATTGTTGTATGTGGATACAGCGTCAAACAGTGCTGTGTGCAAATCCAAGTCTCGTTGAGCAAGGAGCAGTTGTGCAACCTCTGGCTTGGCGCATTGCAGCAAAGACATCTTTCCTGCTGCCGTACCACTACCAATCGTGAGTACAGCGTTGGGATTTCCTCCTGAGTTCAAGTAATTCCCCATGGCATTAGCATCTTGGCAGAGGCTTTGGTCAAGTTGAAATCCCAATCTGCTTAAAATCGCTGACTTGTAGGGATTAGGGACAGTGGCAAGGGCAACAGTAGTGACTCCCATGCTAGCGATCGCTACTACTAGCACGGATACGAAC
>DATNPI010000704.1:0-2561 GCA_036703325.1 Coleofasciculaceae cyanobacterium | reverse complement strand
AGTTTAAACTAAACCGTTTAGTACAATAAAGTCAAGAGAAGTCAACTGAAGGCTGAAGTACGAAAGTTTCTCACCCAAAGAGAGGGATGGGGCATGAATACTGAAGCCTCTAGAATGACTATGCAGGTAGGCAATCAATACATGGAACGAACAAAGATTACTGAATTCAAGCGTCAGGGGTCGGGAGAGAAAGCTGAACAGATCTTGACAGGTGCAAGGCAAGAGTTTTTAGCACATGGTTATGCTGCCACGAGCATGGATCGGGTGGCGAAGGCAGCGGGCGTATCCAAGGCAACGGTCTACAGTTACTTCCAAGATAAAGAAGGACTGTTCACTGCCCTCGTCCAAAAGCTAGCTCAGAGAAAGCTTTCGGCAATTTATGGGTTTCAGCTGGTGGAAGGAGACTCCAGCATTACGCTGCGGCAGCTATTAACAAAGGCTTTGAATGAGATGATGGGCGATCGCGAGGAGATTGCCCTTATACGGCTCATCTATGGTGAGTCTGAGCGCTTTCCTGAACTAGCACGAATCTTGGTTCGCACTCTGGTAAAACCCGCCATTGAGACGCTTAGTCAATATCTGACATCGTGCCCTGAACTCAAGAGTGCCGATCCCGAAGCCATTGCATGGATTTTGATAGGCTCATTAGTTCATTTGATGCAAATTCAGAAACTGCTTCACAGTGAAGACATTCTGCCGATGGAACGCGATCGCCTCATCGATAGCCTGATGCATCTTCTTCTCAAATCCACTGCATCGTCTTAATTGGACACTATCGGTGATAACGTCCATAAAGCATTCTATGCTTTGGCTGCTTATCAATTGCACGGCTGTTTCCACCACAAGTATGGGAGAGGCGGAGGTTTACTCTTTGGGAGGCTTGGCAAACAGAGCGTTGAGGCTTTGGATAATTAAGGGAGTCGCACTGATGATAATCAGCCCCGACACTAACAAGCTAATTACACCATCTGCCCACATCCAGTTCAGTGCCCAAACTGCGATCGCTGCCACGATAACACCAACTGAACTCGCCGCATCAGCAAGGATATGCAGAAATGCTCCCTTGAGGTTGAGGTCGTCGTGGCTGTCCTTGTGTAGCAGGAAGATGTTAACACTATTGACTCCAAGCCCTACGCTAGCCGTCGCCAGCATCGGCAAACTGAGAATTTCAACTGGAGGAGACTGTAGTCGATCAACGGCTTCCCAACCAATCCAAAGAGCGATCGCAACCAACCCTACTCCATTTACTAGCGCTGCCAGCACTTCCACCCAATGGTTTCCCGGTGCTACGTCGCTAGATTTATCTCTATGCGCCATCCAGCTAGCTAGCAGCGCCAGAATCAAGGCAAAACAGTCTGAAGCCAGGTGACCTGAATCAGCCAGGAGTGCAAGACTGTGACTCGACAGTCCTACTGCTAGCTCGACCAGAGAAAAGCTACAAATCAGAACTAGCGCAGTAACTAGTAACCTCACCTTACTTGCGGGCTGGGATGAGTGACTGGCGGGAGGTGTGTGATGAACGCAGGAGGCGGAGTGATGATGCATTGAAATTAGATGAAAGCGGTGGAAGTAGACAGCTCCTTTAATTTATCGGCAACCCTGAGACTCTGTCAGGACTTAATATAGCTTTCACAACACAAGATACAGAACCTCTTGTTAAGATGCGACCTGCGTTACCGCTCCTTTCAACGCTCAAGCTTTTTGAGTAAGTCTTTAGAGATTACGCCATGAATGCCTTTAACAATATCCACCACCTGAGAAACTTCAAAATCAATGGCTGCACTTCCCAACAGTAGGGCATCCTGTTTCGTAAGTCCGTACTTCTCTTCAATAATCCGGAGGGACTCTCGCACTGATTTCTTCATCGCCTCGTCCAAGTCCTTATCCAGCCCAATCGCTAGCCACGCTTCAGGTGTTTCCGCCATTGGTGTATTCAGCTTCATGTCCTTATGGACTACTAGCTCAAATGTGGGAGTTAGGGAACATTCTATCGCCGTCAAAGCAACTTCCCCATTACCCTGAGCGCAGTGGGGGTCTCCCGCGTAAAATAGCGCCCCTGGCACTTGAACTGGCAAATAGAGGCTGGTGCCTTCTCCGATGTGCTTGATGTCGATGTTCCCGCCGTAGATTCCAGGGGGTATCGAGTTTACAGCCTCTTCTCGGTTAGCGGGAACCACCCCCATGATGCCCATAAATGGTTTCAGGGGGATTTCTATGTTGGGTCGTCCGTTAGAAGGGCGGAAAAAACCTATATTCCGCTCCATATCTAGGGGAATCACTTTTGTGTAGATGGGAGCATTATTTTCTGGATACTCACCAGGCAATGCACCTTTGGTATGACGGTTAGAAATCACACCATATGGAACCCGGTAGTCAAGTTTCAGGGTCTTGATCTCCAGCACATCCCCAGGTTCCGCTCCTTCTAGGAAGATGGGGCCTGTAATAACGTGTGGTCCCGGCCCAGTTTTTTTCACCTTAGCTTTGACGTTGAGCTGGTCGGGTAGGATTTTATTAGTAGCAATTCCTGCTTTAGTGAAGAACTCAACCGTATCTCCCTGATC
>DATNPI010000694.1:0-7952 GCA_036703325.1 Coleofasciculaceae cyanobacterium | reverse complement strand
TGAGCGGGTTTCAGCGATGTCTGCGGCGATGCTGTCCTTGGGCGATCGCATTGGCAGAGAACTCGTCCGGGGTGCAATTGATCGCATCTATGTTGAGGGTGAAGAAGGCTTTAGCATTTTGACCAGCTGTGGTGAAGATGCAGTGTTTCTTGTCCTCGCGGGTAAGTCGGCGAAGCAGGGGGTCTTGATGTTAGAAATTAAACGCACACTTTGCCAACTTCATCGCGCTTTCTGGGTGGAACTGGGGCGATCGCCTTTCACTTCATAAAAAAATAAAACCCCGCCAGCATGGGGCGGCAGGGTTCGTCACACAGGAACTTCGCTTATCTCTCACTTACCATTACGCCCAAAGAGGTACTTTTTATCTGTCCAATGGCAGAGGCAGTTGTAAAGACTGAGTGTCTTTGCTTATACAAAGAGTAAGGAGAGGTCAGCATCCCATGTGGAGAGAAGTTCAAGGTTCATCAAGACTAGTTTCCGGACTCACATCCTTACTCGTGCCCTTGATATTGCGTTCGTACCAATTCATCAAAGGTGTTGCACTAATCCCGTGCGCAACCACCGAAATAATAATTGTGCTGTAAGTAATCCATGCAATCTGTTCAGCGGTTTCTCCTTTTAAACCTTTGCCGAATGCATAGGTCAGATAATAGAGGGAACCGACGCCACGAATTCCAAACCACCCAAACAGCCAAAGGGTTGGCCCTGGTATACCGCTGCCAAGCATACTAATCCAGACTCCCACTGGTCGAATCACAAGAAGCAACAAGCCAGCCACCAACAGGGCTTGACCAGAATACGTGATTATTGGCTTAATTAGCAGCAGGGAACCCAGTAGCAAAATCGTTCCAACCTCTAAAAGCTTTTCGATTCGCTCGGTAAATTCCAGTTGAGCAAGGCGCTTTTCTTGGTCGTGATAATAACTCGCCTGTACGACAACCCCCGCGACAAAAACGGCGAGAAATCCATAGCCATTGACCAATTCCGTCAGGGAGTAGGTAAGCAAAATCGTACTGAGGGCAACAAAATCCTCAATTAAATCATCAGCTGGTCGGGAGCGTTGTATGTGTCGGTCAATCCAGACGATGCCTTTTGCCACCACAATACCCATGACAATACCAGCCGCGATCGCCCAAAGCAGGTCAATCGCAACCCAATTTTTAAACCAGTTTTCCCAGTTGCCATCCTTGAGCCAGTAAATCCCAAAATAGACAAACGGGAAAGCCAGAGCATCATTCAAGCCCCCTTCAGAAGTTAGACCAAATCGCAACTCATCCTTATCCTCTACGTTTGCCAGCTGCACTTCTGAAGCTAAAACCGGGTCAGTCGGTGCCAGAATTGCTCCCAGCAAAACAGCGGCAGCCCAGCCAAAACCAAGCAGCCAATGGCAAGTGGCGGCAATGGCGAAAATTGAAATCGGCATCAAGAACCCAATCAACCGCACCGTAGTTTTCCAGGCCCACGGCTTTAATGGGCGATTCATCTTGAGGCCGCAGCCAAATACCGAGACAATGACAACAAATTCTGTCAGCCGTTCCAGAAACTCAGCGTCAGGTCGCAATTGAATTAGCCGAACGCCGTAGGGCCCGAGGAAGATACCAACGATTAGGTAAATGAGAGCATAAGACAAGGGTAAACGCGAAATCCAGCCAGAGCCGAGAGTCACCACAAGTAAGAGTAAGCCGATGACAAGCAAGTAAAGAATGTAGATATTCACAAAGCACGTATCGCCCTTGCTTAGACAGGATTATTTTGTGAGCTTATCGACTTTGCTCTGGCTCCGAATCAGCTTGCAGCTAGATTTTTTCAAATTGTCGTCTGGTGTAATCTGCGACAGACTTGCAAAACTAGCAATTTTAACGACCAACATAAATAAACTGTTACTCTTCCTCGCCAAGTGAGCCAGCCACTGTTAACTTAGGACAGGCGCGGTGGAGAAACTCAATGTGGGTCGTTAATGTCGTTCTAATTTTTGCAGCGATCGCTTTTGTAAGTTGGCTTGTTTGGAGTTACGGGGAGGAGATGACCAGAGCGCTGGGTGTGATGTTTTCAAGCGGTCAATCGCTACTAGTTGCCCTCGGCGTCATGCTCGTTGAAGCTGTTAAGTCCGCAATTAAGGCTGCCCTAGTTGGTGGAGTGTTTTATTTAATTTTTAAAGTTGCAGGTGCTCCAGCTACGACAACCAATTCGGTCGCGATTAGTCTCGCTGGATTAACATTTTTTTTGCTAATGCTCAAGGCCTTGTGGGAAAACTTGAATAACTTGCGCTGGACTATTCGCCACGAAGTTCGCAACCGCTATCGCAGGCGTTAGCCTCTAGGGATTTAGCTATTACTTATAACTATTTGCCTTAAGCCCAAGAAGTTTGGAGGTTTAATCAACTCCAAACTTCCTTCAAAAGACAGATTAAGGCTCTTGACTTAGCTACTAGGTTTCCTCTTGAGATCCACTGCTATTGCCGGGAGACGCCTTATATAGGGCATCTAATTGTTCGCGGGCATCTTCAACTGTCATCGAGCGCATTACCAAGAGCGGCTCGTTGACTGGGTTGCCTGCATTATCTAACAACTCAGGGTGCGGCACATAACTATATGGAGAGCGAGACGTTTTGACTGGTGAGCGCCCCCAATCAGCTTGTGAGCTACCATTGGGCGAGTAAAGACGTTGGGAATCTATACCCAGGGTCAACAAGCTACGAATTAAATTCCCAATCGCCAAAAAGGCTAGGGCCGTAAACACAATAAGATAAAGTAGTTGTAACATTGCATCATCCTCCCGACCAAATAGTGTGCTTGTAAATTTCTTGTCTAGGTAATGGATAAGAATTTGTTTTTTTATCAGTAGCTAGTAGCTTACCAAAGGCAGCCCGATATTTCCTCAGTCTCGGAGATCAAAGTTATCTAATCATCTGAGATTTCTTTGTCTAGTGCAATCGACACCCTACTGCGCCACCGCATTCCGACTTGCCAGCACTCGCTTACTAGCCGATGCCATGGAACAAGAGTAGCGGTTTCGACGCCCACTTGACCATTGGTCGCTTGAAAGAGCATCTGAGCTGTACTGACTTCCTGCTGGGCTTGCTTGACTCGCTCTAGGAGATCAGATTGTTGCTCCTTGCTCAAAAAGGTAATATCTTCAGTTTCTAATAAAGAGCGCGATCGCGAAAACCAATATTGAAAATCCTCTAATAGCGGCTGCAATACCGTCTTCAGCAATTCTTGTTCCGATGGCTGGGACTGAGGCATGAATATAAAAAAGATTATTTTCCTAAATACTTATATTAACGCTCTTTACCTTTCTTAACAACTTATGAAACGTCTGTTAACACAATTGTCTCAGCCCTCATCGGAAAAATAACCTCTGTATCATAGAGTCAGAGGAGATCAATCAATTTTTTACTGGAAGAAAACCTACTCAATGCAACAGCCGTCGATATCCAACGCAGAATCTCCAGAGCAGGTTGATAAAATTCATCTGCCCCGCACGAGTGAATCCGAGTCATTGCAGAAGATTCGTCACACAACATCCCATGTAATGGCGATGGCGGTGCAGAAGCTCTTTCCGGAGGCACAGGTGACTATCGGCCCCTGGATTGAGAATGGTTTTTATTATGACTTCGATAAACCAGAGCCGTTTACTGAGCAAGACCTAAAGGCCATCAAAAAAGAGATGGTCAAAATCATCAACCGCAAATTGCCAGTGATTCGGGAAGAGGTAAGCCGCGAGGATGCCCAACGCCGGATTCAGGAAATCAAAGAGCCTTACAAACTAGAAATCCTCGAAGGGCTAGAAGACCCAATCACGATCTACCACTTAGGTGACCAGTGGTGGGACTTGTGTGCTGGTCCTCATTTAGAAAACACCAGTGACTTGAACCCGAAGGCAATTGAATTAGAAAGCGTCGCTGGTGCTTACTGGCGGGGAGATGCAACTAAAGCTCAGTTGCAGCGCATCTATGGCACAGCATGGGAAACGCCAGAGCAGTTGACGGAATACAAGCGTCGCAAAGAAGAGGCTCTCAAGCGAGATCATCGCAAACTAGGTAAAGAACTGGGTTTATTTATCTTTGCTGACCCCGTCGGCCCAGGGTTACCTCTGTGGACGCCAAAGGGAACAGTATTGCGAAGTGTCCTCGAAGACTTCCTGAAACAAGAACAACTCAAACGTGGTTATTTGCCGGTAGTAACTCCCCATATCGGCAGAGTAGATTTATTCAAGATATCGGGACATTGGCAGAAATATAAGCAAGATATGTTCCCGATGATGGCAGAGGATGAAGCGGCGGCGGCTCAAGAACAGGGCTTTGCCCTTAAGCCGATGAATTGCCCCTTCCACATCCAAATTTATAAGAGTGAGTTGCGCTCCTACCGGGATTTACCCATGCGCCTCGCTGAATTTGGCACTGTCTACCGCTATGAGCAATCTGGGGAACTAGGCGGTTTAACGCGAGTGCGAGGCTTTACTGTCGATGACTCCCACCTGTTCGTCACACCAGAAGAACTAGATGCTGAATTCCTCAGTGTCGTGGATTTGATTCTATCGGTGTTTAACAGTTTGCAACTACAGAACTTCAAGGCACGACTGAGTTTCCGCGATCCAGCTGATGATAAGTACATGGGTTCTGATGAAGCCTGGAATAAGGCAGAATCTGCTATCCGCCGTGCTGTGGAAACGCTGGGGATGGATCACTTTGAGGGCATTGGAGAAGCGGCGTTTTATGGCCCGAAACTCGATTTCATCTTCCGGGATGCCCTCGATAGAGAGTGGCAGCTGGGTACGGTTCAGGTAGATTACAACCTGCCAGAGCGATTTGATTTGGAGTATGTCGCCGAGGATGGGACGCGGAAGCGTCCGGTGATGATTCACCGTGCGCCTTTCGGTTCACTGGAACGGCTAATTGGGATTTTGATAGAAGAGTATGTTGGGGATTTCCCTTTCTGGCTAGCACCAGTGCAAGTGCGAATCGTGCAGGTGAGTGATGCTCAGTTGCCTTATGCAAAAGAGATTGCCCAGAAAATGCGATCGCTCGGCATCCGTGCAGAAGCAGATACCAGTGGTGAACGCTTGCCCAAACAAATCCGCAACGCTGAGAAACAGAAAATCCCAGTGATGGCAGTAGTGGGTGAGAAGGAAGTAGAGGCCAACAGCCTCAGTATTCGCACTAGGGCAGCAGGAGGGCAGTCTAAAGATTTAGGAGCCATTCCTGTGGCAGATGTGATTGAGAGAATGAAGGAGGCAATTGCTAGCCACAAAAATTTCCAGTAGGGCAATTGTTTGCAGTCAGTTCAGTAGGGTGGGCATTGCCCACTCTATAAGATTGCGGTGATTACAAATGAACGACAAAACTCAGTCTAATTACAAGTGGGTATTCAAGCTGGCTGTGTTAGGAGTAGGAATGTGGCTACTCAAAACTCCCGTTGCCAAGGCAGAACTCTTACCAACAGCACGTTATGCCAGAGGGGAAAATGTCGATCTCGCTTTCATCATCCAAGAGTGGAGGCGAAAACATCCCACAGTTGCGGTATTTACTTGCGTCTGTAGCCAGTCTATGTGCGATTCATCTCAAGCTTGGCCGTTCCGGCGGTTTACTCGCTACCAATTCAACGTCGCCCTTGGTCGTGCTAATGCCAACGGTAACGAGAGTATAGGATTCAAGTGTTACGACATTGAGACGGGTCGTCCCCCAAGCGCGAGCGATGCAGACTTAATCCTAAAGCAGCTAGACAAGTAGGTAGACTGACATCTTGCACCAGAATATATGTATTATGCGTTCTGTACTATGTGAGCGCCTCAGTCAATTGAAGCTCCAGCCCAAAGGCTTTCTATAAAAGACGTGTTCGTTCAACTTCAAGCAAAAGGAGGGATACCACCACTTCAGGCAACAGAGTTTGCAATGCTAGATGGGCACAAGCTCCCTAATCTGGAAGTTCGGAGGGGTGGGTGGACAGGTAAGTCCAGTGAGCCAGGGTAAAAGCAATCAGCGATAGCACGAGCCAACGATACACTCCGAGCAGGGTACCCTGACCAAATCGATGTAAGCTCTCATCGGTGTTTGCAGGTTTTAAAGAATCCTTCAATTGCCCAACGGGGTTTCCCCACCAAGTGATGGTACTGGCTTTGAGGGGACGAGTAGAGAGAACAAATCGTTTCTCCAGTTTGCCGTCGCGCTTAAGGTACAACCAGGAAATCGTTACAGGGAAGGTCAGCCCATCCAAATACACTTGTTGTCCCCGCTTGCACAGGTCACACACTCGGCGATCAGCCGCCAGTTTACGGTCGTAACGCACCCCAATAATTGCAGCATAGCGGCGATGAAAGTACTCCCTTGAGGAAGGCTACACTGCCGAAGGCGGTATCAGCGAGGATGATTACCCGGAATGCCTGGGCCAGCTTTTTTGGCAGAGTCTCAATCAAGCGCAGTGCGAGTTGGGCTGGGCTGGGTGTGTCTTTACCGCGCCAAACTCGAAATCCCCAAGGCACACGAAAGTCATCTACCACCAAGTAAAGCACTACCAGATGTATTCCCCTCTTACCGTTGAGGACGTGAATCAAGTGAGCGAAAGCGCATCTACCTGAAAAATTGCCAAAGCTCTACAACTCCTGTGATGCCAACAACTAAATAAGGAGAAAGTTTTTATCCTGCACACGTTATGCCCATACTTTTTAATCTAAAGCAACTATCTTTAGGCGGATATCTAATGCATTATTAAATTTTTATGTCGAAGGGGTTTGCCCCCTCGGGGCATCTGATATCTTAATGAATAGCTTTTTTAGCTCGTTAAAGCATAATACGGTTCAGATAGAAATTGTCTGCTCTATCAATCGCAGGCTCGTTTTGGAGGAATTGGGTGCATTCCGCCTAAATTTTGATGGGTTGTATCACTAATGAAAATCGTATTAGATCGAAGCAAACCTATCTAGTGAAGATGAAACTTGGTGCCTGATAACATTTGTCAAGATGGAGGTTTGACAAGAGCATCAGGAGCCTGTTGAAGGCTTGCTTGATCGTTTGTTTGTTCTTTATGCAAGGGTCTTGGCTTCAGTCCATCACCCCCTTACAAATGATGCAGCTGAAAGGAAACATTTTAGCTCGAAGGATTGTAATCTTTCTGAGCGAAATTTTTGCTGAATTTGCTGGATTTAAAAGAGAAAAATTCCCCGTTTTTGGGAAAACTTCTCAAAAAAATCATAGCGCTGTGAATACTCGTTCATATGGACTGCTTGCTAAGTTAACTCGTCAAGAAATATTACGCCTTGCATAAACAGTGAGTCTAATTCCTGAGTATCTTTTACAAGCTGAAATCGCAAGATTTATTGCATCAGTAGTAGAACCCCAACAGGCAAATACTACTACTAGGTCACAACAATGACTTGTGCAACAAACCTATAGATTTTGCAGCCTGCCGACACAACTTAGTTATACGATGCATAGATCATGCTAAATACAAATTTCAGACGTTTGGTTGTCGCTTTTGCTATTCCCGTCGCTGGTTTAGGGGCATTTTTAGCTCTCAGTCGCTCTGCTACATCTGCCACAGGAGAAGTACCAGAGAGTATTAAACAGGCAGCGCTAGGATTGGTGAAGCAGCGACAGAGGAACGCTACGTCTACTAGCTTGAAGATCGCCAACGCCGCTAAAACTACTTACCCACTGTCAGGCAAGAGTGCTTACGAAATCAAGGTAACAGACAGCTCCGGAGTAATCTATGGCGTTACTCTCAATGGAAGTGGACAGGAAGTAAATTCTGCAAAACTTCGTACAGATGAACAGGCTGTATACAAAGCACGCTACGGGAAGCTTAGCCAAAATCTTGCTAATAAAATAGCAAATGCTTCACAAAATCAGCCAATCAAAGTAATGCTCTGGCTCAAGGCACCTTCCTCAAGCCAGGTACAACGTCCGGCTTCTAGTAACAATGGCAGGTCTGCTGTCTCACAAGCACAAGTAAACA
>DATNPI010000692.1:0-4291 GCA_036703325.1 Coleofasciculaceae cyanobacterium | reverse complement strand
TTCCTAAGAGGTTATAAGTACGTAGGCAATTCCTTCTATCAATTTGGCTTATTGAAAGCGACCCTCAAATTAACAGCGAGTCAAGCGATTGTTGGATTTTTGATTTTCCCCACAGATAAATCTGGGGGCTTGAAATCAAGGAAAAAATTAACTTTTTTCACGAATAAATTCGGAGGCTTGTAACCAATCTTCTCCTCGGTCAGAGACATGACTTCTGTAAAGGCGTTGACTGATAGTGACAACTTTGAGGTGACTACCAACCCCCACCGGCACCGCCGCCACCACTATCACCGCCACCGAAGCTGCCACCACCGTCGCAGCCGCCACTGAAGCCGCCGCCGCTATAGTCGCTACCGCTGTAGAAGCCGCCACGGGAGCTAGAAGGGGAAGGAGGGGGAGGAGGAGACAGACGAGGAATAGTTTCCTCCTTCTGTTGGTGATAATCACAACAGTGGCACTGGTCGATAATCAGCTCTTTTCCATCCCTGTTCTCAGTAGGAAACTTTAAAATCTTTCTTGTACGCATCACTGTCAATTCTTTGCAGTTACGGCATTCGCGAAAGAAATTTGCTGGCAAGACGTAGGCGCGGATGTGGATTAAGTGACTACCTGGCTGCTGGCTACAGTTGGGACATTGCCAACCGATAAATTTTCTGCTGCCGATGCGTTGAGCTACTTGTTCAGGTTTATTGAGGTGAGATTCCAGTGCAGTCGAGTTGAGCTGTTGCATGGGATATCTACAATCAGCGCAATGGATAGGTTGCCAGAGTCTTGTGACCCCCGTGACACGCGATCGCCCTGTCGGTTTGATGAAAACGGTATTAGGTGGTGGACTCAGACAAGGAATCTTTTCCTCAACATCCTCGGAATAGGAGCAACAATGACACTTTTGGCTAACCAGTTGCCTACCCTCCCGGTTCCAGGTTGGTTCTTCCAAAACCGCTTTAAGTGTGCGTGTCACGGTCAATTCTTTACAAGTAGAGCATTTGCTAAATCGCTCTTTGTTCAACACATAGGCGAAAATGTGAACGCCTGCTCCGGGTAGTTGCTCCTGACAACGGCGACACTGCCAACCTTCAAATTTGACACTACCTAGTCTTTGAGCCACTTGCTCCGGTTTGCTCAGATGTGACTGGAGTTTGGTTTGTTCTAGTTTTTCCAACTGCTTTTTGCAATTAGTGCAGTGGAAGAAACGATTACTATTACTGGCATCTTTTTCTAGGCGAGTGCGCCCTTCGGGTTCAATGAAAACTCGTTCACTCAAAACTCGATGACGTTTCACATATCCAGCCGTCCCGATCGCTAACACCAATCCGCCCCCAATTAGCAGCCCCCAAGGGGCATTGGCATCCTGAGTCGGTTCCGGCGAGAGAGCGAAGGGTTGAGCCGCCGCCAAGGTTGCCGTTGGTGCGCTGGAAGCCATTGCTGTTGGCTTGTTGCTCACAGAGGAAGGTTGAGGTGCGTCTAGAGCAACAACCAGCGCTTTCGTACCAGCTAGGGTGCCACCATTAAAGTCACCTTGTTTGAATCGCGGCGTGATTTGGGTGTTGATAATATTGCTGACTTTGGCATCGGGCAAAATCGCTTCGATACCGTAGCCCGTTTCGATTTCCACACGGCGGTCGCCTTTTGAAATCAAGAACAGCACCCCATTATCCTGACCTTTCTTGCCAATCCCCCAGTACTTGAACAGCGCTGTTGTAAATTCCTTAGGAGAGCCAGATGGCGCAGTTTCTGGTACAGTCACCACGGCAATTTCTGTGCCATTTTGTCGCTCTAATTGAGAAATCACAGAATTGAGTTGAGCTTCTGTCGGCTGATCGAGAATCCTTGCCATGTCCGTTACCCAAGTGCCATTAATCTGTCGGGGATTAGGTACATCTTTCACCTCAAGAGCTAGTCCCACGAAGGGAAACAGGACAAAGGTAAGAGTAAACGAACTGGTTTTGAGCAAGCGTTTGAGTTGAGTTCCTACGGGCTTCATAACGTTTATCGTTCCTCTTTAGTGTCCGTGTCTTTACAATCCTGGATAGGCAAAGGTGATTACCAATCGCTACCAGATCCACCGCCACCACTGCTGCCGCTGTCTGAACTCCCACTACTGCTGCTATCGGAACTCCCACTACTAGTGCTGCTGTCATAGCTAGTACAACTGCTGCTGTTATCTGAACTCCAGCTACTAGGGCTGCTGTCGTAACTACTGCAACTACTATCGCTGTCTGAACTCCAGCTACTAGGGCTGCTGTCGTAGATAATGCAACTGCTATCGCTATCTGAACTCCCGCTACTGCTACCCCTGTAGGAGTTGCTATGGGGTCGAGAATGACGATTGCTAGTACCGACTTTGTGTGTGTGCCTTATTGATTGAGGAACTATGCGACGCCGACGACGCTGCGTATAATTTGTAGCTGCGATTGCTAATACCAATCCCCCAACAAGCAGTCCCCCGCCGACGAATAACTCCCAAGGAGTATTTGCCTCCTGAATCGGTTCCTGTGAGAAAGCGGAGGATTGAGTCAGCCAGATTGTCTGTACTGTGCTGGTATCTACTGCTGTTTTCATAGGTTTAGCATTCCTTTTTGCTGCCCATGTCTCCACAATCCTTGATGGGTAGAGGTATTAGTAGATCAGGTTCTGATCAGTAGAGGCTGATTTAGACTTGATCTTGACAAACAAAAAATCATGTGTAACATGGCAACCCTCAAAGCTTCTACGCCCGGACTAGCCAGAATTAAGCAAGCCAGAAAGGAAAAGGGGTGGAATGTGGATGACTCCAAATGGCTTGAGGAAGCCAGTAGAGTTTTGGGGAGAAATTGGGAAGAGACGGGTTATCTAGCTGAGGGGATTTCAGAAGGAACTTGGAAGCGTTTTTTGGCAGGAAAGCGTCCTATCAAGGCGGAGGCTTTCAAGGCTTATAGCCAGGTGCTTGGACTCAAGTGGGAAGAAATTGTCGATCGCAGTGCTGTTCAAGACTGGGGAGAAGCACCGGAGTCTGGTATTTTCTATGGACGCACAGAAGAACTGGCTACGCTAGAACAGTGGATTGTGAAAGATCGGTGTCGCCTGGTTACCTTGCGGGGGATGGGGGGAATTGGCAAAACTGCCCTGACTGTAAAGTTTGCTGAGTCGATTCAAGATCAATTTCAGTATTTCATTTGGCGATCGCTACGTTATGCCCCACCCATTGAAGATATTCTGGCAGAGTTAATCCAATTCCTCTCCCATCAGCCCTCCCCCTTGCCACGGGGGGGTGTTAACGCAGCGGCACAAAGTGGAGGGGGAGTTCTACCAACTGGTATCGGCGCTAGATTATCCCTATTAATTGATTATTTGCGAAAGCACCGATGTCTACTGGTACTAGATAATTTTGAAGCAATCCTGCGAGATGGCGACTCTAAGACGGAAACGCTTCGCCAGCGCAGTGGAACCTATTTAGACAGTTACGAGGCGTATGCTGAACTCGTTCATCGGGTGGGAGAATCGCAACATCAAAGTGCGATCGTGCTAATTAGTCGAGAGAAACCTAGAGAAATTGCCGCAATAGAAGGCAAAACACGACCCATTCGCTCTTTACAACTGAAGGGTTTGCAAGATGTAGAAGCGCGAGAACTCTTAAAAGCCAAAGGTTTATCTGGAGAGGAACAGTGGGAAACTCTAATTACACTTTATCGAGGCAATCCCTTAGCCTTAAATATTGTTTCAACAACCATTCAAGATTTATTCAACAGTAATGTTCCTGAGTTTCTCAGACATAAAACCTTAGTTATTGATGGGTTTACTGATATATTAGACCAGCCGTTTCAGCGCTTGTCCGGCTTAGAAAAACAAATTATCTACTGGCTGGCAATTCACCGCCAGCCAGTCATGTTATCACAATTGCAGGCTGATATTGTATTTCCTGTAAAGATATCTGAGTTAATCGAAGTACTGCAATCTCTGGGATGGCGATCGCTGATTGAAAAAAGCACAGAACCTAGTGAAGTTCTTTTTACGCTACCGCCCATAGTAATGAAGTATGTCACTAAGCAATTTGTTGAGCAAATTTGTGAGCAAATCTGTGATGAAAAAATTGAACTTCTTGGAAGTCATGCTCTAGTTAAGTCCCAAGAAGACAACATTAAAGAATTCCAGTTTAAACCTATCCTGACAGCTGTCAAAGAACAGCTAATTACAGCGTTTAGAAGTGAAAAACGTCTTATAGAACACCTAAAAAAAATTCTCTCTATACTGGAGGGTAAGCCTGCACTAGAAGTAGGGTATGCAGAAGAGAACATCCTCAAACTGCTTGCAG
>DATNPI010000691.1:0-5474 GCA_036703325.1 Coleofasciculaceae cyanobacterium | reverse complement strand
TGTTTAGCAAACCGATACCAGTGGTCAATAGCAAAGCACCGTAGGTAAAGTCACCAGACTTCAAATAAGGGAGGCATTTGTTCACCTATCCAAGCCAGCCACTAATCCCGCTTGCCAATGCCGGTGATCGTAAATGCACGTTTGGCTCGTCCTTTTCGAGCAACAATATCCAATGGATCTTTCGGTATCGCAGCGGCGGGTAATGGGGAGGACGCATTATTTTGAGGAGCTAACTCAGCGGCATCCGGCAGAGGAAGCATTTTTTCAGCTTCCTCAATCCTCTGATAGAGGGCATTGGTTAACTCCTCCAAACTGGCTAGCTTTACCCCACTCTCCAGTCTTGGTCTCACTTGAGTATCCCAAAGTGCCTCGCTTTCACTCTGACGCTTGAGATCAGACTTGGGGATTGGTATAGTCAAAGCATACGGGATAGAACCCTCACCACCAGAGCTGTATGCCGGGTTAGTAATCACACACCGACCTTGAGGAAATCTAAGAATCTCATCTACAGAAAACAAGGGCATCTTCTGGATAGACTCATTCCAACTCGTCGTCTGATGACCTTGAGAACGGCTAGTAGATCTACTCTTGAGGTTGATTTCTTTTTCCCCATATCGCTCAGAATACTTCTTGGCTGTGTCTGGGTTGCCAGGGTTGAATAGGATATGGGTGCTGCAAGCACTGGCGATCGCTGCTCCCATCTTATCGCCGTACCCCTCGTACAGCTGCTCCAAACTTTGGATTCCAATCAGGAAGCAGGCTCCGTTGGAGCGGTATTCGTTAATCCACTGAGGCATCCGATCCAAGCGGATGGAAGGGAACTCGTCAAGTGAGATAATCAAGGGGTCGTTGCGCTTACGACTTAAATTAGAAACGACGATTAGATGAATTGCCGCCGCCAACAGGGGTCCCACGACGCTCCGTCGCTCGTCGTCTAGCTTAAAAATAATCATCTCTCGACCTTCGATCTTGGTTGGAATGTCGGATTTTCCAAGAAAAGCTCTCAACAGGTCAGCCTGGATGAAACTGCTGAAAGTTCCCGCTGCGGTCGTCATGATTCCGGAAATCGTCTTCTCGGCTTCTTTAGCACTCAGGAACTGGTTAAAGCTGGTAGCCACCCACTCGTCAATTTGACGGGATTGTACGGCATAATCAATCCGCTTTACCAAATTTGGTAACCTCATGATGGCATACAGCATTGCCATATCTGGATACTTAGACCCCTTAACTAGCTGCAATAAAGCTTTGGCCAGCAAGTCTCCAGCTTTAGAGAAGAACTCATCACTCTTTCCCTGAAAAGAACTGGCGTTCCTGTTAATGACTTGACCGATTTCACCAGCCATCACTGCGTCTTGTGGAGACTTCATAAAATCAAGAGGATTAATAACTCCTGAATAGGGATCCCCCGGTGCAAATACCCTGACCTTATAGCCGTAACGAGCCGCCATTGGTGCATGAAGTTTGAGCTGGTCGCCTTTCTTATCGTATAAAACAATTGGAAAGCCTTGGATCATCGCGCTTTCTATAGCCCTATCAATTGTAGAGAACGTCTTGCCGCTTCCAGGCGCTCCAATTACCAGAATAGACCGTTCTGCATGAGGAAGCCAAACAGTGGGAATAGCGCCAAGAGCCGTTTGAAGGGTTGCGATCGCGCCCTGAAGGTTTTTCCCTTTCCACCAATAACGAGGACTGCCACACCAAAGGGTAACTTTATTGTGTTTACGTTCCTTAATTTGTTTAAGCGCTGTTCTTGTAGCCGCGAGTTTCTCAGTTGTACCACAAACTTTACCCGTCGTAATCTTGCCCTTCCCTCCTCCAGCAAACCGCAGCACCAAAATAATAAAAACTAGCCCCCCTATAGTTAACATTCCGTCAGGCTTCGTATATTGCTTAAACAACCCATCTAAATCAATCGAAGAACGCGGGTTCTGTTGACTCGTTTGTGTTTCAGCTACAAGGGACATCGACTGTACTTGACTCAAAAAAAACTTCTGTTCAAAATTCATAAACGTTTCAAGTAAGGGGGTATAAATTAAGAGGGTTTTTTCACCAATTTATGTAGCCACATTTTGGCTATTTGTAGTAACAAATATGTAAAGGGTGACTTCATAGTTTGCATATTACCTATGCCTAATTTGTTCAACCCATAGTAATAAATTTTCCCCTACCTTCGATAAATAGAATACTCAATTCGAGTAAACGCTCCGACCAAGAAGCCTATAGCTCTATGCGTCCAAGTTCCACCACCAACCGCTCTTGATGAGAGCTGCTCTGAATGCAGCTGCTACCGCAGCTTTGTGTGCGAACTGAGGACTGGAGTTTAGACTACGATGGCAAGGAGCGCTCTTTTCAGCATATAGAGCATTTCTAAAATAGATAAAATCTAGTAACAGCATTAAGTAAACATCAGTCAAGGACTTGTGGTGTATCTCAGTTATTAAATAACCCCTATATCTAAAACTTACGCCAGTAATTATTTAATTAAAATTAAACTAACAATACCAGAAAAAAAGGTAGGAGGCAGGAGAATTTAGAAGATTTTCTAAATTTTCTATTTTTACTTTATTTATACCCGCATATTTGCAAATTATCAGTTTAAACTCACGCCCAACTGCTAACGCAGCAACGTGTCTATAAAAAGCTCATCAAAAGACATTTCGCCCGATGAATAAGAAGCAAAAAGAGTGGTTGTCTGAATTATCCAAGAGGCATCCAGACTATAAACTTTCAAAATTGGCAGGAATCACAAAACTAGGAGGCGGTGATATCTCAATTACTCTAGAGCGTACAGAATGGATATACATGGAGGCAGTTAGCACAAACTATTCAGGAGGATATCTACCAGGTTTCAAGTACCATTATATTAAAGCCAGACTGTCTAAAAAAGGTGAGTTACTCTCAGACGTAACCTACAACTGTAAAATCCTGTCTTACCCTCACTGTCCCCTAACGCCAGATGCCATTGATAAATACGATTTAGAAAGGTTTAAAATTAAAGGAGGATCACAGCTTAATTTCCCTTTTCATCAAGTTGTGCTAACAGCCAATCATCCTCCCTTATTAAAAGGGAGCTTTTACCGAGTGAAGCGGCGATATAGACGGAAAAAAGGGCAGGAAACTGTAACAAAATGTCGCTTAAAAAAATCTTTCCAGCGGGAACTACCTTTCTTGAAACCCAAAGTTATGGCTCCCGATACTAAATTTGTTCCCCTTACCTGTAGTAATGGCGCTCTTATACAGGTTCCTGAATATCTGGTGAAGTTGCTGGAGGAAGCAGACGCTAGTTTATCTGAAAAAACAGATACGGCAAATTTGTATGCGATCGCGGGTTTGAATGCAGCTATAAACGGAACTTCCCCCCTGTGGGGGTGGTTTCGTTGGTTAGAGCGCTCACCCCATATGGATTCCCCAGTTTGTCAGCGCCGAGCGCGTAGCCATGTAAATTAAGCTTTTGTTTAGATTTAGCGGTGGGAAACTGTGAGACAATTGTAGTCATGCACATTGAACGAGTTCCCAACCGCAATTCCCCACCCGCCGTCCTCTTACGACAGTCCTATCGAGAGGGGGGAAAAGTCCGCAAGCGAACCCTGGCGAACCTCTCCAAATTGCCCGCTGATGCCGTTGAAGGACTGCGAATTTTGCTCAAAGGCGGCACGGCTATTCCTAGTTTAGAATCCGCCTTTGAAATCCAACGTTCCCTACCCCACGGTCATGTCGCCGCCGTGTTAGGAACACTCTCAAGTCTAGGACTTCAATCACTAATTTCTACTCAAGAAAGTCGCCAACGAGATTTAGTCACGGCGATGATCGTCGCCCGAATTCTCGACCCCGCCTCCAAATTAGCCACCGCTCGCGGATTATCCACAGATACAATCAGCAGCACTCTGGGACAAATCTTAGGAGTCCAAAGCGCGGACTCTGATGAGCTGTATGAAGCAATGGATTGGCTTCTAGAACGACAAGAGGAAATCGAACGATGTTTAGCCGCCAAACATCTAGAAGAAGGTAGCTTAATCCTCTACGATGTCACCTCCACCTATTTTGAAGGAACAACCTGTCCCCTCGCTCAATATGGCTATTCGCGGGACAAAAA
Organism: Coleofasciculaceae cyanobacterium; assembly: GCA_036703325.1. Taxonomy (GTDB): domain Bacteria; phylum Cyanobacteriota; class Cyanobacteriia; order Cyanobacteriales; family Coleofasciculaceae; genus DATNPI01. Next base: position 1,381 of record DATNPI010000691.1, on the reverse strand, counting down.
GAAAGGGAAATTACAAATCATCTTCGGGTTACTCTGTAACGCCGTCGGATGTCCCATCGCCGTAGAAGTCTTTGAAGGAAACATCAACGACGCGAAGACCTTAAGTCCGCTGCTGGAAAAAGTCCGCCATCGGTTCGGCATTCAACGGGTGGTGTTAGTGGGAGATCGAGGCATACTGACAGAAGCACGCATTGAAGAAGAGTTGAAAGGAGTAGAAGGTTTAGATTGGATTACGGCATTAAGAGCGCCGCAAATCCGAGAGTTGGTGGAACAAGATGCCCTACAACTGTCGCTGTTCGACCAGCGGGATTTAGCTTCAATTCAATCGCCAGATTATCCAGGAGAAAGGTTAATCGCCTGTCGCAATCCCTTTTTAGCCGAAGAACGAGCCGCTACCAGAGAAGCACTACTACAAGCGACCGAGAAAGAGTTAGAGAAAATTTTCGCGGCCACAACGCGCTCCAATCGTCCGCTTGTTGGAGCCGAAAAAATTGGCGTGAGAGTGGGGAAAGTCATCAACCGTTACCAGGTCGCAAAGCATTTTAATCTGAAGATTACCGACGACCACTTCAGCTACGAGCGGAACAGCTCTAAGATTGAAACAGAAGCTAAATTAGATGGCATCTACGTGATTCGCACCTCTGTCCCTGCCTTCATGTTGGATGAGAGAGAAACAGTGAAGGCTTATAAGAGTCTGTCGCAAGTTGAGGCAGCTTTTCGCTGTTATAAGACGGTGGATTTGAAGGTTCGTCCGATTTACCATCGCTTAGCCAATCGGGTGCGGGCACACGTGTTTTTATGCTTGTTGGCTTATTATGTGGAATGGCATATGCGTCAGCGGTTAGCACCATTGTTGTTCGAGGATGAGGAGTGGCTAGCTCCTCAGGAATCGGGTTCGGTGGTCGTCCCAGTTAAGCTTTCCACTCCGGCTCAACGGAAAGCTTCAACCCAGCGCACCTCGGAGAAGTTTCCCGTTCAAAGTTTTCGGACGTTACTGACGAATTTATCGACGATTGCTAAAAATCGAGTGCAGCCGAAATTAGAAGGGATTTCGGTCAGTTTTGACAAGCTGACGACGCCGACTCCCTTGCAACAGAAAGCGTTGGATTTACTGGGCGTTTCGTTGACGTTGTAGTCATGTATAGGGCGAGGGCGAAAGCCCGATTGCCCGACTGCGAGGGGGTTTACACGGAACTTCCCCCGTACACGGGGGAAGTTCCGTTGAAAAGTCGTGTCAAGGAGGCTCATAGTCGCCTCCAGAAAGCTAAGTTTTGGGACGATCTGGAGAAGCAGAAGCAATTAGAGAAGCTACTCCAAGAGATGGAAGCCCTTCTAGCCGATGAATAATCATTCATGATATAGGGATACGAAGCGCCCTCAT